>JBDSOM010000178.1:0-8466 GCA_039914785.1 Novosphingobium sp. | reverse complement strand
GCCGATCAGGCGCTGACCTGGCACAAAGTATTTTCGGGATGGTTGTTCAAGAATTCGCCCGCGCTCAGCGTGGTTCAACACCCGATTTACGACGTATGGATCAAGGACTGCGCGATGAAGTTCCCGGGCGAGGAAGATGACGCTTCGGCGGCGGCGAGCAGCGCGGCGAAGCCTTCGGGCAGAGACAGCCAGTCAGCCACCAAAGCGCCGCCTGCTGCAACCTCGACCCCGGCACCAGCCGCGCCCGTCTCCACGCCGCGACCCTCGCCGACTCCCGGATAAGCGCGCTGGGCGTCCGCGAGGCGCAAGCGATACTGCTCCTGGCTGATTTCCACCGCGCCGAGCGAGGCGAGGTGGTCGGTGATGAACTGGCAGTCGAGCAGTTCGCAGCCGGCAAAGCGCAAAGCCGCGACCAGCCAGGCCAGCGCCACTTTCGAAGCATCGGTCGCCCGGCTGAACATGCTCTCTCCGCAGAACACCCGGTCGAAGCCGACGCCGTAGAGCCCGCCGACGAGCGATCGTCCGCCGGCGTCATCGGCGCGCCAGCACTCGATGGAGTGGGCGACGCCGCGCACGTGCATGGCGCGATAGGTCGCGGCGATGCGCTCGCTGATCCAGGTGTCGGCACTGTCCTGGCGCGGCGCGGCGCACAATTCGATGACCTGGTCGAACGCGGCGTTGCAGGTGACCTCGAAGCGGCCCTGGCGCAGCGTCTTGGCCAGCGAGTGCGACAGGTGGAGGCCGTCCAGCGGCAGGATCGCCCGGCGTCGCGGCTCGACCCAGAAGACCTGGGGATCGTCGCGCGCGTCGGCCATCGGGAAGATCCCGCTGCGATAGCCGAGCAGCAGCATGTCCGGGTCGATCGGGGTGGGCGAAAAGGGCGAATGCATCGGGGCAGTGTAGCAGGTTTTCGCCAAAAACCTCCCCGTCGCGGGGGTGATTTACGCTATACCCACCTTGCCATGCCGTGCATCAGCATATAGAGGCACCGGCGCCCGCAGGAGTGTAGCTCAGTTGGTAGAGCATCGGTCTCCAAAACCGAGGGCCCACGGTTCGAGTCCGTGCACTCCTGCCAGAATTTGGCCTGCCAGTTTTGGCCTGTCAGTTTCTGGCCTGCCAGTAATCCGCCTGCCAGCATTTCCGCCACGCGTTCCAGGCACGCCGCGATGAGGTCCCCCCAATGAGACCCCCGCCCGTGAGCCCGCGAATGAGCGCGAATGCCGGCTGAACCCACCTCTCATCGCAGCCATTGGGCAGCCCGCGTCGGGCAAACGCTGTGGTCGCGCCGGGCGCATCCGCTCGAGGGCGTCGCGCTCGGCCTGGTCTTGGCGCTGCTTTCGGCGCTGCCGGTGCTGGTGGCGCGGTTGCCGCAAATGGGCGACTATGCGGCGCACCTGGCGCGCTACCGGGTCATGCTCGACGCCGGGCGCAGTCCGTTCCTGACGCGCTATTATTCGTTCGAATGGAAATGGACCGGCAACGTCGGCTTCGACCTGGCGATCGGCTGGCTGGCCCCGTTCCTCGGGCTGGAGCCGGCCGGACGGCTGCTGATAATCCTGATTCCGATCCTGACCGGGCTCGGCATTCTCGCCACCGAATGGGCGCTGCGCCGCCGGATCGGGATCGCCTCGATGCTCGCGATGACGTTCATCTGGACGCCCGCGCTGATCATGGGCTTCGTCAACTTCGGGATGTCGATGGCCGCCGCGCTGCTCGCGTTCGCGCTGTGGGTCGAACTGCGCCGCAAGCGCTGGCGCTGGGCGGTGTTCCTGCCGATCGGGGTGATCGTGTGGGCGTGCCACGTGTCGGGCTGGGGCATCCTGGGGATCATGGTTTTCGGCTACGAATGGAGCCGGGAGAAATCGTGGCGCGCGTTCATCGCCCCGTGGCCGCTGCTGCTGCCGGTGGGGCCGCTGTTGTTCGGCGGCGGAACCAAGGGCATCCTGACGTACGGTGCCAACGTCCTGGTCTATAAGGAAGCGATCTGGAAGCGGGCGATGCGCGACCAGGTGTTCTGGCTGGACATGGCCACGCCGCTGCTGATCGCCGCCGCGTTCCTGGCGGCGCTGTGCTGGCGCAAGGTCGACGGCCGGCTCGGCTGGGCGCTGCTGCTGCTGGTGCTGGCGAGTTTCGCGGTGCCACGGCGGATCGTCGGCGGTGATTATGCCGACTACCGGCTGATCGCCACCGCGTTCCTGGTCGCCTGCCTGGCGATCGACTGGCGGCCGCCGCGGATCGTGCTGTGGCTCGCGCCGGCGCTGTTCCTGCTGCGCCTGGGCTATACCACCGCCGCCTGGGATGAGGGTTCGCGTCAGATGGAGCAGATCCTGACGACGCTGGACTACCTGCCCCAAGGCGCGAAAGTCGCCAGCCCGGTCGGGCTCGAGCGCGGCGACTGGCCCAACAATTCGTTCGATCACCTGGCCGGCTATGCGGTCGTCCGGCGCGACGCGCTGACCAACGTCAACTTCGCGATTCCCACGATTCACATGCTCCAGGTCCGCGAGGGCGGCCATGCGTTCGCCGACCCGACGCAGCGGCTCAACTACCGCCCCGGCGAGCGTATCGACCTGACGAATTACGCGCCCGCGCGCATGGCCGATTACTTGTGGTACATCGGCAAGGCCGAGCCCGCTGCGCTGCCGCCCGGGGCCGAGGTGATCTACCGCACGCCCGGCTCGCTGCTGGCCCGCCTCACGACGCCGCGCCATCTTGCAATCCCCCGCCGCCGCCGCTAAAGGCCGCCCGTCCTTCCGACATCGGAGAACACATCGCCCCTCCCGGTTGCCAACCAGCGCCGGGGCGGCGCTGTCCCCGTGGTGGAAGGCAAGAAGGAATTTTTGACCGATGGACGAGCGAGCAGTCAAGACCAGGACGAGCCCCGGCGAGTTCGCCCGCCAGGTGCGGATCGAAGCGTCGAAGGTCGTCTGGCCGACCCGGCAGGAGACGGTGACCACGGCGATTTTCGTCGGGATCATGATGGTCGTCCTGGCGGTGTTCTTCCTGGGCGTCGATTCGCTGTTCGGCGAAATCGTCCGCCTGCTGCTGTCGCTGGCCTAGGGAATATAGAGAGAAACATGGCCCGCTGGTATATCATCCACGCTTACTCCGGATTCGAGAACAAGGTCCGCGACGCGATCCTCGCCGACGCTGAGCGTCTCGGCCTGTCGCAACTCGTCGAGGCGGTCGAAGTGCCGACCGAGACGATCACCGAGGTGAAGCGCGGCAAGAAGGTCCAGGTCGAACGCAAGTTCATGCCGGGCTACGTGCTCGCCAAGCTGGGCCTGAACGACGACGTGTATCACCTCGTCAAGAACACCCCGAAGGTCACCGGCTTCCTCGGCCCGAACGGCAAGCCCCAGGCGATCTCCGAGCGCGAAGCCGCCCGCTACTTCGGTAGCCGCGAGCAGGCCGCCGCCGAGCCGCGCAAGCAGGTTGTGGTCGATTACGAGATCGGCGATTCGGTCAAGGTCAACGCCGGCCCGTTCGCCAGCTTCAACGGCGTCGTCGAGGAACTCGATTTCGACAAGAGCCGGGTCAAGGTTTCGGTCTCGATCTTTGGCCGCGCGACCCCGGTCGAACTCGGGTTCGAGGAAGTCGAACTGGTTCGATAAGAAATTCCTCTCCCGGTGGGAGAGGATCAATTGCGGGAGGGCCTAACCGGCCTGCTTGACCGCTCACTCTGAGCCCCGGTCCGGGGCAACAGGAAGAAAGGAGGCCATCGTGGCCAAGAAGATTACAGGTTATATCAAGCTGCAGGTAGCGGCCGGTGCCGCTAACCCGTCGCCGCCGATCGGGCCGGCGCTGGGTCAGCGCGGCGTCAACATCATGGAATTCTGCAAGGCGTTCAACGCCGCCACGCAGAGTGTCGAAAAGGGCATTCCGCTGCCCACGGTCATCACCGTCTATGCCGACCGCAGCTTCACGTTCATCACCAAGACGCCCCCGGCGTCGTTCCTGATCAAGAAGGCCGCCGGTCTCAAGTCGGGTTCGAAGGAGCCGGGCAAGATTTCGGCCGGAACGATCAAGCGTTCGCTGCTGAGCGAAATCGCCCAGACCAAGATGGCCGACCTCAACGCCAACAATCTCGAGGCGGCTACCAAGATCATCGAAGGCTCCGCTCGCGCGATGGGCCTCGAAGTTGTGGAGGGCTGATCCGATGACCAAGCAGACCAAGAACCGTAAAGCCCTGACCGCCAAGCTGGGTGAAAACCAGAAGGTTTATGGCGTCGATGAAGCGCTGCAGCTTCTGCGCGACCTCAAGACCGCCAAGTTCGACGAGACGATCGAAGTCGCGCTGAACCTGGGCGTCGATCCGCGCCACGCCGACCAGATGGTCCGCGGCATGGTTTCGCTGCCTTCGGGCACCGGCAAGGACGTCAAGGTCGCGGTGTTCGCACGCGGCGACAAAGCCGAAGCGGCGCTCGCCGCCGGGGCCGACAAGGTCGGCGCCGAGGACCTGCTGGAAGACATGCAGAACGGCAACCTCGATTATGGCCGCGTCATCGCGACGCCGGACATGATGGGCATCGTCGGCCGCCTCGGCAAGGTACTGGGTCCCAAGGGCCTGATGCCGAACCCTAAGCTGGGCACGGTCACCCCGAACGTCGCCGAAGCGGTCAAGGCCGCCAAGGGCGGACAGATCGAGTTCCGCGTCGAGAAGGCCGGCATCATCCACGCCGGCATCGGCAAGATGTCGTTCTCCGACACCGCGATCCGCGCCAACTTCGACGCGCTGATCGATGCGATCATCAAGGCCAAGCCGGCCGGCGCCAAGGGCAAGTATCTGCAGAAGATCGGCCTGTCCTCGTCGATGGGCCCGGGCCTGAAGGTCGACGTGGCGGAAGTCTACGCCGGCTAACGCCGGGCCTGGGGGTAACGCCGGGCCTGGGGCTAACGCCGGGGCTGGGGCTAACGCCTCAACCGAACATCAAGAGGCCGGGAGGGGAAACCTTCCCGGCCTTTTTGGTTTGGCGCGATGCGCCCGCTGAACGCGGCTCCACTTTGGTCGAATCGCGTGAACATATTGACTCGCCCGCCATATCTGCGCCATTGCACTCCCAACGCTGAACACCTGTTCAACAAATCCATGGGAGATGCGCGGTGGCTATCCGCTTCGAAAACATCAAGGAATTCATCGGTTCGCGCGTCGTCTGGGATGATCGCGCCGATCTGTTTACCGCCGAAGCCGCCGCCGCAATTCGGGCCAAGGTCGAAGAGCGCACCGTGGTGGTGTTCCCCCAGCTGGACCTGACCGACGACGAGCAGCTGCAGATTACGGAGCTGATGGGCGAGAAGGTCCGCCTGACCGGGCGGAACAACGTCCAGGAGATCGAGAGCGACGACGTCTACCAGGTGACGCTCGATCCCAAGATCAACCCGCAGCCCGAATACGTGCTGGGGACCTTCTTCTGGCACATGGACGGCATCACGGTGGATATGCCGCCGCCATTCGCGACGCTGCTGTCGTGCCGGATCGCGCCCGACAAGGGCGGAGAAACCGAGTTCGCGAGCACGTACGCGGCTTACGAGGGCCTGCCCGAGGACGAGAAGGCCGACCTTGAGGGACTGCGCGCGGTCCACTCGGTCAGGGCGAGCCTGTCACCGATCGCCGACGCCATTCCGGAGAAGCACCGCGACAAGGTTTTGAACATCGGCCTGGTCAAGGAGCACCCGCTGGTCTGGACCCACGAATCGGGCCGCAAATCGATGGTCATCGGCACGACCGCCGATCACATCGTCGGCAAGTCTGTCCCGGCCGGGCGCGCGCAGCTGATCCGCCTGCAGGAATGGGCGGCGCAACCGGCGTATTCGCTGCGTCACAAATGGACCAAGGGCGATTTCGTGATCTGGGACAACACCGGCGCGATGCACCGGGCGATCCCCTACGAGGCGTCGACCGGGCGAATGATGCACCGCACCTCGATCGCGGGCAGCGAAGCGGTCAGCTGACCAGGTTCGCGTCGGTATAGCACTCGGTCACCAGGCTGAGCGGCGTACCGTCGGGTAGCCGCAGCAGCGCGCGGTGGCGCAAGATGGTGTCGGGCGGGCAATCCCGCGTCCGCCCGCGCTGCTCGGCCAGCCGTTCACGGTGGAAGCCGAGCGGGGCGACGACGCTGCCGAACGGGGTGTCGGTCTCCGCCAGCAGGTGGTTCATTTCGGGCGTCAGGCGGCCGGGGACATACCAGTTGTCCGCCTCCGACAACACGGCCGTGCCGCACGTGAGCCGGACATGGCGGTAGGCCAGGGGCTCGGTTGCCGACACCGCCAGCAGGCGGCGCACGTCGGCCGAGGCTTCGGGTGCCCCGCCGAGCCGCTCCGCGCGGATCGCCGGAAGCTGTGCGATGCCGTGGATCCGGCACCATTCGCCCAGCGCCGCGGTCGCACTGTCCTGCGCGGCGAGGACCCGCTCGAACTCATCCAGTGGCGACGCCGCGCAGCCGCTCAGCAGCGTGAGCAGGCTCAGGGCTGTCGCGGACTGGCGGGTGCTCATATGCCCCCTGGTATCGCCGGCCGGTCGAGCGCGGCGAGCCCGGCGGTCAGCGCGTGGCTGCAGGCGGCGAGATCGTCGGCGTTGACCGAGCGGATTACGAAGTTGGCCCCGGTCCGGCCTTCGCGCCAGAACGGATAGCTGCCGATCTGGCACGTCGCATGGGCCCGTTCGGTCGCGTGGAGCAAGTCGGCCACTTCGCTTTCACCGACCCAGCAGCCGACGGTTTCGCTGAGCAGCGGCGCGCCGCCTTCGAGCTGGCCCGATAGAGCGTCGAGCATGCCCGAGGTGATCGACGGCACCCCGGCCATGATGAACACGTTGCCCCAGCGGATGCCAGGAGCGCCGGTGTAGCGGTTGGGGATCAGGTCCGCGCCCGCCGGCGCCCGCGCCATGCGCAGCCGCGCCTCGGTCAGCCCGCCGCGGGTCTCGTAATACCCTTCCAGGATTTCGCGGGCTTGGGGGTGGACCACGACCGCAACGCCCAGCGCCTCGGCGATCGCATCGACGGTGATGTCGTCGTGCGTCGGCCCGATCCCGCCGGTGGTGAACAGGTAATCGTGCTTGGCGCGCAAGTGGTTGACCGCCTCGACGATCGCCGGGGTTTCGTCGGCGACGACGCGGACTTCCTTGAGGCGGATGCCCTGGATGCCCAGCCAGGTCGCGACTTGAGCGATGTTCTTGTCGTGCGTGCGGCCCGACAGGATTTCGTCGCCGATCACGATCAGCGCGGCGGTGTAGATGCGAGACGATTCGGCCATGGTCAGGGGTTAGGCGAATTACTCGGCGGCGAAAACCTGTTCGCGCGGGATGCGCGCAAATCCCGGTTCGCGCGGGACGCGCGCAAATCGCAGCGCGCCATCGTCGATCGGCGCGTCACGCATCTCCTTGCGGTCGGCCATGTAGTCCATGCTGATCCGCCAGGGTCCCGATAGCGCGCTCTTGGGAACGAGGTGGCGCGCCCGCTGGAGATAGCCGGACGAGAACTTTCCGAACACGTCGTCCTCGATCAGGCCGTGGTCATCGGGCAAGTGCGGCACCGCGACGTCGACGTCCCAGGCGTCCATCTGACCCCACAGCCGGCACAGCCAGTCCGCGACCAGATCGACCCGCAAGGTCCACCCCGCGCTCAGGTAGCCGAACAGCGCCGCCAGGTTCGGCACGTTCGAGAACATGCAGTTGCGGTAGTAGAACCGCTCGCTGAAATCGACCGGCTCGCCATCGAGCGAAACCGCGATCTTGCCGAGCACTGCCAATTTGAGCCCGGTGGCGGTGACGATCACGTCGGCATCGAGCCGGCGGCCGTCCTCCAGCACCACGCCGGCCTGGTCGGCGGCGGCGATCGTCCCGGTGACCACGCTGGCCGTGCCGGCGCGCATCGCGGCGAACAGGTCGCCGTCGGGGACCAGGCACATTCGCTGGTTCCACGGGGCGTAAGGCGGGGTGAAGTCCGCGCGATCGTAATCGGGGCCCAGCGCCTCGGCGATCTTGCCGTGGAGGAACTGCGCCACCGCTTCGGGTCGGCTGCGCGAGCGCTGGACGAGCATGTTCTGGAGCGCGGCGTTCTTTAACCGGTTGATCCGATGGGCCCAGGTCGCCGGCAGGATCCGCGCGAGCACGTTGGCGAGCTGGTCGTGCGCCGGGCGGATCAGATACCAGGTCGGCGTCCGCTGCAGCATGGTGACGTGCGCCGCCTGTTCCGCAAGCGCCGGGACGAGCGACACCGCGGTCGCGCCCGAGCCCACGACTATGACGTTCTTTCCGGTGTAATCTAAATCTTGCGGCCAGAACTGCGGATGGACCGTACGCCCGCCGAAGTCCGCCAGCCCGGCGATCTGCGCCTGATGCGGATCGTCGTAATCGTAGTAACCGGGGCCGAGGAACAGGAACTTGCCCGACAGCGTGGAAACCCCGCCGGCGGCATCGGCCATCGTCACCGTCCACAGGCCGGCGGCGCTGTCCCAATTCGCGCTCGT
>JBDSOM010000010.1:0-5068 GCA_039914785.1 Novosphingobium sp. | reverse complement strand
ACCACGCGTGGATTTTCTCGGGAAAACAGGGCCTTGGCAAAGGGGCCTTTGCCATGGAGGCGGCGCGCGAACTCGTAGCCGAACGCGGCGTGGCGCAACCCGCAACGGGTTCGCACCCCGATATCCTGGTACTGGACCACCTTCCCGCCAACGACGACGAAGAGAAGAAACGCGCTGACGGCAAGCCGTTCCAGACCAAGCGCAACATCACGATCGACCAGGTCCGCCGGATGCAACAGCGTCTGAATACCCGGCCGACCCTGGGCAGCCGCCGCGCGGTCATCATCGATCCGGCCGACGACATGGAAAAGGGTGCGGTCAACGCGCTGCTCAAAAGCCTGGAAGAGCCGCCAGTGGGGACGTTCTTCCTCCTCGTCGCACACCGCCCCGGGCGGCTGTTGCCCACGGTCCGCTCGCGCTGCCGGAGTGTACGGTTTGCGCCGCTGCCAGACGTCAACGTCGCCGCTATTCTCGCTACCCATGCCCCGCAAGCCAACGACGCGACCCGCGCCGCAGCCGTCGCCGCAGCGGAGGGATCCCCGGGAAGCGCGTTGATATTCGTCGAACAGGAACTCGGCGCACTCCATGGCACGATGCTCAAGCTGCTGCGTGAAGGCGATCCCGCTTTCGCCCTGCGTGGCACGCTGGCCGATGAGATCGGCGCGCGCCCCGACCGCGAACGTATGCAGGCCACGCTCGAGCTGGCGCGGGCGGTGCTTGCCAGTGAATTGGCGGCCGCCCCGCGCGAACGCCAGCTCCGTATTATCGGCGCTCACGGCGAGTTGACGGTCCTCGCCGCGCAAGCGCCGACCTACAACTTCGATGCCGGACTGCTGGCGATGGAAATTGGCGGGTTGCTGGCCTCGGCGGCGATGCCTAGAGAAGCTGCTCCCACGTCGTAAATCAGAGAGCTAGCGCGCCGGAATGGCCGAACCTTTCTACATCACCACTGCGATCAGCTATCCCAACGGCAAGCCGCACATCGGCCATGCTTACGAGGCGATCGCCGCCGACGTCATCGCCCGCCACCAGAAGTCGCGGGGCCGTGATGTCAGGTTCCAGACGGGCACCGACGAGCACGGCCTGAAGATGGCCCAGAAAGCCCGCGAACTGGGCGTCACGCCCGCGGAACTCGCGACAGAAATGTCACAGCATTTCATTGATATGTGTGACGCACTGAATGTCAAATATGACGTTTTCATGCGCACCACGGAGGCACGCCATCACGACGCCAGCCAGGAACTGTGGCGGCGGATGGAAGCCGCCGGCGATCTCTATCTCGACCGCTACGAAGGCTGGTACTCGGTCCGCGACGAGGCCTACTACGACGAAAGCGAACTGACGGGCGGCGAAGGGGCCGAGAAGCTCTCGCCCCAGGGCACCCCGGTGGAGTGGACCGTCGAGGAAAGCTGGTTCTTCCGCCTCTCGAAATACGCCGAGCCGCTGCTCGCGCTGTTCAACGACAATCCCGAGTGGCTACGCCCCGAAAGCCGCCGCAACGAGATCATGCGCTTCATCGAGGGCGGCCTGCGCGATCTGTCGGTATCGCGGACCAGCTTCGACTGGGGCGTGAAGGTTCCGGGCAGTGCCAACGATGGTCCGAACCATGTCATGTACGTGTGGGTCGATGCGCTAACCAACTACCTGACCGGGCTTGGTTTTCCCGAGGAAACAGCCGAGTTCGCCAAATGGTGGCCGGCCGACCTGCACCTGATCGGCAAGGACATCGTGCGCTTTCACGCGGTCTATTGGCCGGCGTTCCTGATGAGCGCGAAACTGCCATTGCCCAAACAGGTGTTCGGCCACGGCTTCCTGCTCAACCGCGGGCAAAAGGAATCGAAGTCGGTCGGCAACGTCACCGATCCGCTCGAGTTGGCGACACGTTACGGCGTCGATACGCTCCGCTACTTCCTGATGCGCGAAGTCGTGTTCGGCCAGGACGGCAGCTATTCGCCCGAAGCCATCGTCACCCGCGCCAATGCCGAGCTTGCCAACAGCTTTGGCAATCTGGTCCAGCGGGTGCTCTCGTTCATCGCCAAGAACTGCGGCGGCGCCTTCACCGCCACGGCCCCGGTTACCGCGCCCGACCAGGCCTTGCGCGACAAAGTCGCCATGGCTTGCCGTGAGGAACTGCCGTGCGCGTTCGATCGCCTGGCCTTTTCCCACGGGCTCGACGTGTGGATGCAGGCCGTGTTCGCTTGCAACCAGTACGTCGACGAGCAGGCGCCCTGGGCGCTGCGCAAGACCGATCCGGCGCGGATGGAACGCGTGCTGGCAACGCTGTGCGGCTGCATCCGCGACCTGGCCGTGGCCGTCGCCCCGGTGACCCCGACCGCCTCGACCAAGATGCTCGACGCGTTGTGTATACCCGCCGACCAGCGCAACCTTGCTGCGCTCGGCGAAGACCCCGCGCTCGGGCCGATACGCGTGGAGAACCCGACGCCGGTGTTCCCCCGCCTCGACGCGCCGGCGGAAGCTGTCGCCTGATGCTGATCGATTCGCACTGCCACCTCGAATACAAAGGGCTGGTCGAAGATCAGCAGGGCGTCCTCGCCCGTGCCCGCGCGGCGGGCATCGGCGGGTTCCTCAACATCTCGACCCGCCAGCGCGAATGGGACCAGGTGATCGCAACCGCGCAGCGCGAGCCCGACGTGTGGGCCAGCGTCGGCATCCATCCCCACGAAGCGGACGCGCACGCCGACTTGGGTGAAACCGTGCTGCTCGCGGCGGCCGAGCGAGAAAAGGTCATCGCGATCGGCGAGACCGGGCTGGACTACTTTTACGACCACTCCGACCGCGCAACGCAGCAGGCGTTGTTTCGCACGCACATCGCGGTCGCGAGGGCGACCGGGCTGCCGCTCATCGTGCACACCCGCGACGCGGAGGCCGACACAGCCGGCATCCTGGCTGACGAAATGAAGAAGGGCGCGTTCCCGGCGTTGATCCATTGCTTCACCGCCTCCGCCGATTTCGCGCGCCTGGTGCTCGATCTCGGGCTGACGATTTCGCTGTCGGGCATCGTGACCTTCAAGAATGCCAAGGACTTGCAGGCAATTGCCGCCGAGCTCCCTGAGGATCGTATCCTGGTAGAAACCGACGCGCCGTTCCTGGCCCCGATCCCCCACCGCGGCCGGGTCTGCGAGCCGGCCTTCACCGCCGACACCGCCCGTTTCGTGGCCCAATTGCGCGGGGTAGAGCCCGAGGCGCTCGCCGCAGCGACCACCCGGAACTTTCATGCTTTGTTCCAAAGGGCAGGTAGGCCGTGAAACTGATCATGCTGGGCTCCGGGACATCGACCGGCGTGCCGAGAATCGGCAACGATTGGGGCGATTGCGACCCTGATGAACCCAAAAACCGGCGCACGCGCGTGTCGATCGTGGTCGAAAGCGCTGCGGGCCAGCGGATACTTGTCGACACTTCGACAGACCTTCGTCAACAGCTTCTCCACAGGGATATCGACAGGGTCGACGCGGTGTTCTGGACCCACGATCACGCCGATCACTGTCACGGCATCGATGACTTGCGGCCGATGCGCTATGGCCGCGGCGGACCGCTACCGGGCTATGCCGCCGACGAGACTGTGCGCCGGCTGCGGCACCGCTTCGATTACGTCTTTGCCGGGCAGTTCGGTTATCCGACGATCGTCGCACTCGAAACGCTTGATCGGCTGAAGATCTGCCAGGGGTTCGGGATCGGGTGGTGCCAGATGCCGCATGGTCACGCGCAAAGTACGGCATACCGGTTCGACGCCGACGGAAAATCAATCGGTTATGCGACAGACTTCAGCGCGATTACGCGCGAGATGGTGGATTTGTTCATCGGCATCGATGTGCTGGTGATCGATTGCCTGCGCCGCGATCCACATCCAACTCACTCAAATCTGGCAATGGCGCTCGAGCTGGCCGAAGCAAGCCGCGCTCGGCAGGCCGTGCTGACGCATCTCGACAAAAGCATGGATTATGCGACGCTGTCGGCCGAAGTGCCGCCGCATGTCGTGGTTGGCTACGACGGCCTGGAGATCGAGGCATGATCGCCGCAGGAGTAATCGTTTCGCTAATCGCTGCGTCGGGCTGGCTGTTCCTCAATTGGCGCGCGTTGCAGAGCCACGGGCTCAGCTTCGAACGCAAAATGCAGTTCGCCGTCGCTTGGGTCGTCATAATCGCGGGCTTGGCGTTCGTGCTCGGCAGGGTGGCATGATGTCCCCTCTCGATCCGCCCCTTTCGTATATTTAACATAATATATATTATCAGTCTGATATGTCACAGCCACAGCAGTCCTCTCTTTCACGCCTTCTCCGCATTATGGCGCGGCTGCGCGATCCTGTGTCGGGGTGCGAATGGGACCGCGCGCAAAGCTTCGCCACGATCGCCCCGTACACCATCGAGGAAGCGTACGAAGTCGCCGATGCGATTGCGCGTGACGATCTGGATGCGTTGCGCGACGAGCTTGGCGATCTACTCCTCCAGGTGGTGTTCCACGCCCGCATCGCCGAGGAAGCCGGCCACTTCGACTTCGCGGACGTCGCGGCGGCAATTTCGGACAAGATGGAAGCGCGCCACCCCCATCTGTTCGGCTCCCATCTGTCCGGTAGCGAAGCGGATGATGGCGCGAACCGCGAAAGCCGTTGGGAACGGATCAAGGCCGACGAGCGCGCCAAAGCGGGTTCATCCGGCGCACTCGACGGCGTAGCCCTGGCGCTGCCGGCGCTGCTGCGCGCCGAGAAGTTGCAGAAACGCGCGGCGCGGGTCGGCTTCGATTGGCCCGACACGACTGGTCCCGCAGACAAGGTGCGCGAGGAGATGGTCGAACTTGCGCAAGCGGAGACCTCGGAGCAGCGCATCGCTGAAGCCGGAGACTTGCTGTTCGCCGCGGTGAACCTGGTCCGCGCAAACGGCATTGCTCCCGAGGACGCGCTGCGCGCCGCCAATGCCAAGTTCGAGCGTCGGTTTCGCGGGATGGAGGCGCTGGCGCAAGGGCAAGGTGTCGACTTTGCGCGCCTCTCGCTGGACGAGCAGGAAGCGCTTTGGCAGCAAGTCAAAGCCCTAGAGGCGGACGTAGCGCCCTAGTT
>JBDSOM010000033.1:0-9579 GCA_039914785.1 Novosphingobium sp. | reverse complement strand
TAGCGGCCGCGCGCGGCCCGCGTCGATGAGGTGAGCTTATATGGGCCCCTGCCTTCGCAGGGGCGACACGGTGTGCTGTGAAGCGCATTGGCTGGACTTTCCCCCATCCACAATCCCGTTCACGGCGCACTTTCCTACGCTGGTCGTTCGATGTATGTTCCGCCGATGGACATTGTCATTGCGCTCGCAGCCCTCGTCATCGGTCTGGCCATCGGCTGGTTTGTCGGGGGCCGCCCGGTCGCCGAATGGCAGGGCCGGTTCACCCAGCGCGACACCGAGGCGCGCGAGCTCGAAGGGCGGTTTCGCGAGGCGATCGTCAACCTCGCCGCCGAGGCGACGCGGGCCGAGCGGGCGGACGAACTGGTGCACGAACTCGCCGCGGTGCGTGAAAACCGCGAGGCTATTCGCGCCGAGCTCGCCACGCTGAAAGCCAACGCGGTGCACTTCGACGAGCAGAAGCGGTTGCTGATCGAGGCACAGGACGTGCTCAAGAAAGAGTTCGAGAACGCCGGCAACAAAGTGCTGGAGCGCGCCCAGGAAACCTTTCTCAACCGCGCGGACAAGCAGCTCGCCCAGTCCGAGGAAAAGAGCGCCGAGCGCATCCGTACGCTGCTGGCCCCGGTCAGCGAGACGCTCAAGACCTACAAGACGCAGGTCGAGGACCTGGAGGCCAAGCGGGTCGATGCGTTCGGCCAGTTGACCGGGCAGATCGAGGCGCTGCGGGTGGGGCAGGAGGGCGTTCGGCTCGAAGCGCTGCGGCTCGGCAACAGCTTGCGCAATGCCCCCAAGGCGCGCGGGCGGTGGGGTGAGCAGCAGCTCAAGAACGTGCTCGAGCAGTGCGGCCTGTCGGAACACACCGACTTCGTCACCGAGCAATCGGTGGATACCGAGGACGGACGCCTGCGCCCCGATGCGATCGTGCGCATTCCCGGCAATAAGCAGATCATCATCGACGCGAAGGTGTCGCTCAACGCCTATCAGGACGCGTTCGATTGCGAGGACGAGACGGCGCGCAAGGCCCACCTCGATCTGCACACCGCCTCGATGAAGAACCACATCCAGATGCTGGGCGCGAAAAGCTATCACAGCCAGTTCGAGAACGCGCCCGACTACGTGCTGATGTTCGTCCCCGGCGAGCATTTCATCGCCGCCGCGCTGGAACAGGATTCGACGCTGTGGGACTTCGCGTTCGAGCGGCGGGTGCTGCTGGCGAGCCCGACCAACCTTGTCGCGATCGCCCGGACCATCGCCCAGGTCTGGCAGCAGGAGGGCCTCGCCAAGGACGCGCGCGAGATCGGCAAGCTGGCGAGCGACCTGTACGACAGCCTCGCCAAGACCCAGGACGACCTGATCAAGACCGGCGTCCACATGGGCCGCGCGGTCAACAGCTTCAACGATTTCGCGCGGACGTATGAAGGCAACGTGATGAGCCGGGCGCGGCGGCTGACCGAAAAGCACATCAAGATCGGCAAGCGGGAGATCACCGAGGAAGTCCCGCTGGTCGAGGCGATCCCGCGCGGCGCGGGTGGGATGGGGTCGGTGCCGGCCTTGCCGATGGGCACCACCGCGGACGAGGAACTGGTCGAGGTGACGGGATGACCCGCCCGATGACCCGCCTGATTACCCACAAGGTGACATGGGGCGCGTTCGTGCTCTGGACACTGTGCACTCCGTCAACTTCGCTGACGGCGGGGGCCGCAAATGCCGCGACCGTGCCCGTGACGACCGGCCGGTTTACGCCGCTGGAGACCTGCAACCGCCTGCCCGGCGCGGCCGCATTCCGCACCGCGCTGGCCGCTGCGGTACGGCAGCGCAACGCGGCGGCTTTGGTCGCGCTGGCGTCACCGAACGTGAAGCTCGACTTCGGCGACGGCAGCGGGGCCGCCGAACTGCGCCAGCGGCTGGCGGGCGCGGAGGGCCGCAAGCTGTGGCGCGAGCTCGACCGGATCGTGCCGCTCGGCTGCGCGGTGCAGCAGGGCAACCTCGCCATTCCCTCGATGTTTACCCACGACTTCCGCGCGCTCGATCCGTTCGACATCATGGTCGTAACCGGCGTGCGCGTGCCCCTGCGCGCTACGGCCGGCCCGGCGGCGCGGCCGCTCCGGCTGCTGTCGTGGACCGTGGTCACCCCGCTCAGTGGCGACGATTCCGCCAAGCCCTACCGCCGGGTTCGGCTCGGCCGGCAGACGGGCTATGTCGAGGCGGCCAAGCTGCGCAGCCCGCTCGACTACCGCATGATCGTTTCGCGCGGGTGGGGCGGGTGGAAGATCGACGCTTTCCTGGCGGGGGACTGAGCGCCTTGGCCCGCGCGGTGTTGTCTGCCGGGGTGAGCGGTTAACCCAGGCCCGCCAGCACCTCGTACGCCAACACCGCCCCTGCGACTGCTGCGTTGAGGCTGTCCGCCCGGCCGTTCATCGGCATCGTCACCCGCAGGTCGCAGGCATCCTCGTACGCCTCGGGCAGCCCACGCGATTCGTTGCCGACCAGGATGAAGCACGGCGCGGCATAAGGCGCGCCGCGGTAATCCCGGGCGTTGCGCAGCGAGGCGGCGACCAACTGGGCGGCGGGTCCGTCAGTGCTGGTGCGCAGCCACGGCTCGAACTCCTCCCACCGGGCCTGGGCGATAGCTTGGGTGAACACCGCGCCCATGCTGGCCCGCACCGCCTCGACCGAGAACGGATCGGCGCAGTCGTCGATCAGGATCAGCCCGCCCGCGCCGACCGCGTCGCTGGTGCGCAGCATCGTGCCCAGGTTGCCCGGATCGCGCAGCGCCTGGGCGACCAGCCAGATTTTCGCGGAGCCGCGATCGAGGGAGGACAGCGCGGTATCGAACTCGGCGAAGACTCCGGCGACCGCCTGCGGATTGTCCTTGCCCGTGACTTTGGCGAGGATGTCCTCGTCCATCTCGAGGATTTCGCCGCCGGCCGCTGCGACTTCGGCCTCGAGCTCGGCCAGCAGCGGATGCGCCTCGCGGCCGGTGGCCATGACCAGCTGTTCGGGCAACCGGCCGGTCGCGCGCGCGTCGGTCAGCAGGCGCAGCCCTTCGGCGAGGAACTTGCCCTCGCGCTTGCGGTGCTTCTTGTCCCGCAGCGAGCGGAGGTATTTGACGGTGGGGTTCGAAAACCCGGTGATCGTGCGGCGCATTTCGAGAGGAGCCCTTGCCTGAAACCCGCTCCCCCGAGGGGAGCGGGCTAAACGTCAATCCTCGCCGAAGCCGTCCTTGACCAGGCCGACCAGCTTGGACAGCACGAGCTCCGCGCCTTCGCCATTAACCGTGATCTCGATCGAATCGCCCTTGGCCGCGCCCAGCATCATCAGCCCCAGGATCGACCCGCCAGCGGCTTCCGCGCCGTCCTTGAACACCATCACCCGCACCGTCTCGGGCAGCTTGGCGACCGCGTTGACGAACTTAGCGCTGGCCCGCGCATGGAGTCCGCGCTGGTTGACGATCTCGACGGTTTCCCGCGCGTCCCCAATCGTGCTTTCCGAGGATATGTTTTCAGGCATAGGTTTCCTTAAGCATCTTGGCCAAGAAACTCCGATGCGATGGTGATGTAGTTGCGGCCGGCGTCGCGCGCGGCCCTGGCCGCGTCCTGCACCGACATCGAATTGCGCGCCTTGGCGAGGCGGATCAGCATCGGCAGGTTGATGCCCGCGATCACTTCGACATGGCCGGCCTTCATCAGCGAGATCGCCAGATTTGACGGGGTGCCGCCGAACAAGTCGGTCAGGATGATGACCCCGGTGCCGCTGTCGACTTTCTTGACCGCGTCGGAAATCTCCTTGCGGCGGCGCTCCATGTCGTCGTTGGGGCCGATGCACACGGTCGCTACGGCTTCTTGCCGGCCGACCACGTGCTGCATCGCGTGAACGAACTCCTCGGCGAGCTTGCCGTGGGTCACCAGAATCAAACCGATCATGCGGGAGGCGCGCTCCGAAGTTCCTGCGGACACACCGGCCTGGTTGTTATCATCGCGATTGCCCCCCTTCGATCAGGTCGGCAGCGCGTGAACCCAGGTTGCGGTGCAGCAATGTGGGGGAAAATCCCGCCTCGCGCAAGGCCGCGCCGATTTGTTCCGCAACGAATACCGAACGGTGCCGTCCGCCCGTGCAGCCGAAGGCGATCGTTACGTAAGCCTTGCCCTGTGCCTGATAGCGCGGGAGCAACAGCAACAGCAGGTCACGGATGCGGGCGTAGGCCTCGGCGAACGCCGGATCCTTGCGGATATAGTCGCCCACCTCGGCGTCCTGCCCCGTCTGCGGCTTTAGCGCCGGCTCCCAGTGCGGGTTGTCGAGGAAGCGCATGTCGAACACCAGGTCGGCGACCGGCGGCATGCCGCGGGCGAAGCCGAAGCTGGTCACCGACACCCTCATCCCCGCGCCGGGCGCAGGGGCGAACTGTTCGCGGATCGATTGCTGGAGCTGGTTGGTGGAAAACTCGGTGGTGGAAATAACGACGTCGGCCCAGCGCCGCAGCGGCTCGAGCAGCTCGCGCTCGGCCGCGATGCCTGCTGCGGCGGGCATGTCGCCGGCGAGTGGATGCGGCCGGCGCGTCTCGTTGTAGCGGCGCTCCAACTCCTGCCCAGAGCAGTCAAGGAATAGCGTGGTAAGCTGCAGGTCGTCGCGCTGCGACAGGGCCTTCACCAGCGTGATCACCCGGTGCGGATCGAAGCCCCGCGTGCGCGAATCGAAGCCGATGGCCAGCGGCGCACGGATCTCGGCGTTCGAACCGGCGGGGCTGTCAATCAGGCGTTCGAGCATCCGGATCGGAAAGTTGTCGATCGCCTCCCAGCCGAGGTCCTCGAGCACGCGCAGCGCGGTGGTCTTGCCGGCACCGAGCAGGCCGGTGACCAGCAGCACGCGTTGGCGGCCATCATCTTGGCGGCCAACGTCGGGAGCTGGGTCGGCGGACTCGTTAAGCATCGTCGTTGCTTTGCGCCCGCCGTCGGCAAAAGGGAAGGCGGTTGGCGGCGGTTATGGAGGGACGTCCAGGAACGCTACAACCCGGAGTTCGTCAGCCCGTAGTGCGTGAGCGCGAACTCTGCTTTCAAGGGGAGCGCCGGGCCGCCGGGCCACAGTCGCAGCAGCGGTAGCGGTAGCGCATGGCCCGCGATCGTGACCGTCTCTGCGGTCTCGACGAACCGGGGGGCGGCTTCATCGAGGCGCAGGAGCAGCGCGACCGGGGCCTCGTCACACACGGGGAACGACAGCAGGCCGAGGTTGCGCACTTCCATCAACCCCCGCGTGTTCGGGTGTGGCCGCGCCAGCAAGCGATCGCCGGCGGAGACGAGGACCACCCCGTCATCGCCGATCAACTGCGCGCCGCGATCGATCAGGGCGAGGGCGAGGCTCGACTTGCCGGCGCCGGGCTCGCCTTCGATGAGCACAGCGCGAAGTCCGGACGCGCCGGCGATGGCCACGCACGTCGCCTGGCGGACGATTTCGCCGCTCATGCTGGATCCCTTGCCGGGAGCTCGACGACCAGCCGGGCGCCGGGGGCACCATCGACCCGGCCGTGGACCGACAGGATCCCGTCGTGCGCCTCGACGATCGTTCGCGCGATGGCGAGGCCGAGGCCGCTGTGGCTGCCGAAGTCCTCGCCCGCCGGGCGCAGCGAGTGGAAGCGCTCGAACACCTTCTCGCGTTCGGCGGGATTGATGCCGGGGCCGTGGTCGCTGACCGACAGCGCGATGACCTCGTCATGGCCGATCACGTCGACTTCGATCGCCGCCCCCGGCGGCGAGAACGACACCGCGTTGTCGAGCAGGTTCTCGATCACCCGTTCCAGCCGGGCGGCTTCGCCCAGCACCACCGGAGCATCGCCGCTCTGGCGGACTTGCACCGGATGTGCGCCGTTTTCGCCGCGCTCGTCGCGGGCGGTGGCGAGCGCGCGGACCAGCGCGACGAGGTCGACCGGCTCGAAGGTGGTGCGGCTGAGCTCCGCGTCGATCCGGCTCGCTTCGGAAATTTCGGTCACCAGCCGGTCGATCCGCCGGACATCGTGCGCAGCGATGCCGATCAATTGCTTGCGCAGTTGGGGGTCTTCGACCTTCTCCAGCGATTCGAGCGCGCTGCGCAAGCTGGCGAGGGGGTTCTTGATCTCGTGGGCGACGTCGGCGGCGAAGCTTTCGACCGCGTCGATCCGGTGGCGCAGCGCGGCGGTCATGTCCGAGATTGCGCGCGCCAGCAGCCCGATCTCGTCGCGTCGTTCGGGCAGGCGGGGCACGACGACCTCGCGATCGCGTCCCAGCCGCACGCGCACCGCCGCGCGAACCAGCAGGCGCAGCGGCTTGACGATCGTGCGCGCCAGGAACAGCGAAAGCTGGATCGACACCAGCAGCGCGGTGGCAACGACGATCGCCAGGTTCTGCCGCGCATCGCGCACCGCCTGGGTGATGTCCGGGGCGTTGCGCAGCGCCAGCAGCTGCTCGCCCTTTTGCCCGACCGAGACCGCGGCCGTAATCACCGGGGTGCGGTCGGGGGCATAGCGCTGCATGACCACCGCGCGCCCGGTCGCCTGGGACTCGATCAGCTCGGGCCAGGCTTCGGCGCCGGAGTCGCCGGGATCGGCGTAAGCGGGCACCGGTGGGGCACCGAGGATGAAATCCATGCCGCGGTCGATGGCGCGGCCGGCGGTCAGATACCAGGGCTCCGTCGCTGGTTCGGCGAGCACGAAGGCCGGGCCGGCGAGCGCGAAGCTGTCGGCGATCATCTTGCCCTTGGGGTTGTAGTAGCGCAGCCGCCGCTTGCGCTCGGTGCCGATCGAGGCGAGCAGGTTGCCCCGCTGGCGCGGCGGCGCGGCGGCCAGCGCATCGGCGGCGATCAGCGCTTCGGCCTCGGCCAGGTTGAACCGTTCGGCCAGCAGCTGCTTGCGATAGCTGTCGATGTAGAACAGGCTGGCGGCCATCAGCCCCAGCGCGATGATGTTGACCGCCAGGATCCGCGTCGCGAGTGACGAACGGCCGGTGCGGACCATCCGGCGAAAGCGGTTTTCGTGCTGCCCGTCAGCCGCGGCCATCGAGGCACGTCCGTAAATCACACCTCGGCAAAGGAGTACCCCGCGCCATAGAGCGTCTCGATCGCGCCGAACTCTGGATCGACGCCGCGGAACTTGCGGCGCAAGCGTTTGATGTGGCTGTCGATCGTGCGGTCATCGACGAACACGTCGTCGCTGTAGGCGGCGTCCATCAGTTGGTTGCGGCTCTTGATCACCCCCGGCCGGGCCGAGAGCGCGTCGAGGATCAGGAATTCGGTCACCGTCAGCGACACCGGCCGGCCGTCCCAGCGCACGAGATGGCGCTGCGGGTCCATTTCCAGCCGGCCGCGGCGGGAAACTTCGGTCGTTTCTTCGCTGGGCGGTTCGGCGAGATCCTGCCGCGCCAGTTCGCTCCGCCGCAGCAGCGCCTTGATCCGCGCCACCAGCAGGCGCTGGCTGAACGGCTTGGTGATGTAGTCGTCGGCCCCGAGCGCTAGGCCGAGCGCCTCGTCCGGCTCCTCGTCCTTGGACGTCAGGAAGATCACGGGCAGCGCCGACCTTTCCCGCAGCCGCTGGAGCAGTTCGAGCCCGTCCATCCGCGGCATCTTGATGTCGAAGATCGCCAGGTCCGGCGGATTGTCCAGCAGCGCTTTGAGCGCCGTCGCCCCGTCGGCGTAGACGCGCGTCGCGAAACCTTCGGCCTGAAGCCCGATCGAAACCGAGGTCAGGATATTCCGATCGTCGTCGACCAGCGCGATCGTCTGCCGCGGACCGGAGGTTTCGGCCCCCGGTTCGTCCGCTGTAACCGACTGAAAGGTAGGCATTTCGCTCATTCGGATCCGGTCGTTGGCGCGATATGACGGGCGGCCGGACGGGTTAGCCCGTCTAGGCTGCGGTGACAATCGACGCTGCACTGCACCATCTAAACATCTGTTAACTCATAGTATTGGGTTGGCCCCCGGGCATTTGACGGGGCAGCACCGCTCGATTAAGGGCGACCTCGAATCCACCTTTTCGATAAAGACGCGCCAGTGCACGGGCATCGCGCGTTCTCGCATCCTAGGAGATGACGTTGACCGCTGCCTCGCTGAACTTTCCGCTCGACCGTCAAGACATTGCCACTCGCGCGGAAGTTTTCGCCAACCTGGGCACCGCGCCGCTCGTCGAGCATGCGGTCCGCAACGGCGAGGGCGTTCTGGCCGCCGACGGCCCGCTGGTGGTCGCCACCGGCAAGCACACTGGCCGTTCGGCAAAGGACAAGTTCATCGTCCGCGACGCCGAGACCGAGGGCACCGTATGGTGGGGCAAGACCAACGTCGCGATGACGCCCGCGAACTTCGCCAACCTGAAAGAAGACTTCTTCAAGGCGCTCGGCGAGAAAGAGACCCTCTATGTCGCCGACCTGTTCGGCGGTTCGCAGGCCGAAAACCGCGTCAACGTGCGCGTCATCAACGAGTTCGCCTGGCATAACCTGTTCATCCGCACCCTGCTGGTTCGTCCCAGCGAGCAGGAACTGGCCGGCTTCGTTCCCGAATACACGATCATCGACCTGCCGAGCTTCAAGGCTGATCCGGCCCGCCACGGTAGCCGCAGCGAGACGGTCGTCGCGGTCAACTTCACCGAGAAGCTGATCCTGATCGGCGGCACCGCGTATGCCGGCGAGATGAAGAAGTCGGTGTTCGGCATCCTCAACTACCTGCTGCCGGTGAAGGGTGTCATGCCGATGCACTGCTCGGCCAATATCGGTCCCAACGGCGACACCGCGGTGTTCTTCGGTCTGTCGGGCACGGGCAAGACCACGCTGTCGGCCGACGCCTCGCGCACGCTGATCGGCGACGACGAGCATGGCTGGTCCGATACCGCGGTCTTCAACTTCGAAGGCGGCTGCTACGCCAAGATGATCCGCCTGTCGGCCGAGGCCGAGCCCGAAATCTTCGCCACGACCAAGCGCTTCGGCACTGTGCTGGAGAACGTCGTGATCGATCCGGTCACCCGCCAGCTCGATTTTGACGACGCCTCGCTCGCCGAGAACAGCCGCGGATCCTATCCGATCGAGTTCATTCCGAACGCGAGCGAGCAGAACCTGGGCCCGGTCCCCAAGAACATCATCTTCCTGACCGCCGATGCCTATGGCGTGCTGCCCCCGATCGCGCGGCTCACCCCCGACCAGGCGATGTACCACTTCCTCTCGGGCTACACCGCGCGCGTCGCCGGCACCGAGATCGGCGTGACCGAGCCCGAAGCCACTTTCTCGACCTGCTTCGGCGCGCCGTTCATGCCCCGCCACCCCTCGATCTATGGCAACCTGCTCAAGGAGCGGATTGCCAAGGGCGGGGTGACCTGCTGGCTGGTCAACACCGGCTGGACCGGCGGCAAGGCGACGATGGCAGGCATCAAGCGGATGCCGATCAAGGCGACCCGCGCGTTGCTCAACGCCGCGCTCGACGGCAGCCTCAACGATGCCGAGTTTCGCAAGGACCCCAATTTCGGGTTCGAGGTGCCGGTGAGCGTGGCGGGGGTGGACAGCAAGCTGCTCGACCCGCGGGGCGCGTGGGCCGATCCGGCCGAGTACGACCAAACCGCGCAGATTCTGGTCGGTCAAT
>JBDSOM010000214.1:0-6231 GCA_039914785.1 Novosphingobium sp. | reverse complement strand
GGCCAATAGCGCGCCCCTGCCCGCCGCGCCCCGTGCGCCCGGGCTCAAGCGGAATGGTGTGCTGCTGTAGCTCAGTGGTAGAGCGCATCCTTGGTAAGGCAGAGGTCGGGAGTTCAATCCTCCCCAGCAGCACCATTCCACCCCGCAGAAATCTGCGGAAACGGCAGAAGCCCGGGGATTTTTGACAGTCGCCTAGTACAAACGTACAAGGTGAAGCCGTCATGTGTACCGATCTCTAACCTGCCTATAACGGGGTCTACATATTTCCGCAGAGGCATCCCCGAAAAGCTGCGGCTAACGCGAGGGGGCAACGACGACAGTTGGCTCCGGTTCGAAACCGAGGCCGGCTGGCGCGAGATCTTCTTCGGCGGGATGGGCGCGACGACAGCGCACTTCCGGGACGGGGCCTCGTTCACCGTGCAAGGCGACGATGTGACCAGCGGCTGGTTCGCGCGGGCGCGCATGTTCGGCGGCACCGCGGGCTTCGCCATCGGCGGCGAGATCGGCGCCGAAGCGCGGCGTAGCAACGTGAACCTCACGGCGCGAGGGACCGTGCGGATCGGGTTCTGACCGGGTTCTGACGCGGTTCCGGCCGGGGTGGCCCAGATCGCCCCGTTGCGCGTGAGCGTTCGCGCCGCTCACTGCACAACTTCCGGCTTGGGAATGGCGCGCATGCTGGGCTAGACAGCCGGGATGGCTGAATCCTCATTCCTGCCGCTCCGGCAACAATCGCTCGGCACGATGCTTCGGCGCTCCGCGCTGCGGCACAACGATCGCACCGCGATCATCTGCGGCGAGACGACCTGGAGCTATGCCGACCTCGATACGCTCGCCGATCGCCTGGGCAACGGCTTGCGCGCCGCCGGGATCGGCAAGGGCGACCGGATCGCGATCATCGCGCGCAACAGCCACGCGTTCATGGCCGTGCGCTTTGCCGTGGCGCGGATCGGCGCGGTGCTGGTGCCGATCAACTTCATGCTCAGCGTGGAGGACACGCGGTATATCCTTGAGCACTCGGGCGCGACGATGCTGCTGCTCGATGCGACAACGCTGACGGTAGGGATGGAGGCCTGGGCCGGTAGTGGAGAGCGCTCGGCCGATGCCGTGTTCGGCTTGCCCGGCGAGCATGCGCCGCCGCCCTCGGGCATCACGACGTGGGAAGCGCTGATCGGCGCTGACACCCAGGCCGAGGACCTCACCGACGCCGAGGACTTGCTCCAGATCATCTATACCAGCGGCACCGAATCGCGGCCGAAGGGCGCGATGCTCACGCATTCGGCGGTGCTGTGGCAGTACCAGAGCGTGGTGATCGACGGCGAGTGGGACGCGCAGACCGTCGCGCTGCACGCGTTGCCGCTGTACCACTGCGCCCAGCTCGATGCGATGATCGGGCCGGGCTTGCAGGTCGGCTGCCGCAACGTGATCACCGCCACGCCCAGCCCCGACAACCTCATCCCGCTGCTGGCGCGGCACAAGGTCAACTCGTTCTTCGCGCCGCCGACGGTGTGGATCTCGCTACTGCGCTCACCGCTGTTCGACCGCCACGATCTCGCCAATCTCGCCAAGGCCTATTACGGCGCGTCGATCATGCCGGGCGAAGTCCTGCGCGAGATCCGCGAGCGGATCCCCGGCATCCGCCTGTGGAACATGTACGGCCAGACCGAGATCGCGCCGGTCGCCTGCACGCTGTTCCCCGAGGAGCACGACGCGCGGCCGTCCTCGTGCGGCCGGCCGGTGCTGCACGTCTCGACCCGGGTGGTCGATGACGACATGAACGACGTCGCGATCGGCGAAGTGGGCGAAGTGGTCCACCGCTCGCCGCACCTGATGACCGGCTATTGGCGGGACGAGGAAAAGACCGCGGCGGCGTTTGCCGGCGGCTGGTTCCATTCGGGTGACCTCGCGACGATGGATGACGAGGGCTACATCACGATCGTCGACCGCAAGAAGGACATGATCAAGTCCGGCGGCGAGAACGTCTCGTCGCGCGAGGTCGAGGAGGCGATCTATCTTCATCCCGGCGTCGCCGAGACCGCGGTGATCGGCACGCCCCATCCGGTGTGGGTCGAGGCGGTAACCGCGATCGTCGTCGCGCGCGACGGCCATGCGGTCGACGAAGCGGGGCTTATCGCCCACTGCAAGGCCCGGCTGTCGGGCTTCAAGGTGCCGAAGCGGGTTATCGTGGTCGAAACGCTGCCGCGCAACGCCAGCGGCAAGATCCTCAAGCGCGAACTGCGCGAGCTGGCCTAGGCGCGCTCCGCCCACTGGCGTGGAGACTGTCCGCGCCGCTTTCAATTCGACCGCGCCGGCTTGGCGATCAAACACTTCGGCGCGAACGGCCGGCCGGCCCGGGAACGCGTTCAAGGCGGCAAGGTTCTGAGGCTGATGGCGGAAAACCGTGGCTCTCGCTGTGGAAATGGCTAGGTTTGCCTATAACATCCGATTGCGGGATGAGTCGGGAAGGATACAGCGATGGCGACTGAAGCAGACACGAGCACTCTGGGCGGTGCGCTGTTCGACGGTGTCCCGGGCGCGGAAAAGCTGTTCGGTCCCGAGGGGCCATTCGCGGCCTTCGTCAAAGCCGACCCGATGAACATGATGCAGCAGGGGATGGATTTCTATCGCAACCTGTTCGAGATCGCTGCCGGATCCTCGACCATCACCCCCGACGCGCGCGACTGGCGGTTCCAGGACGATGCGTGGAAATCCAATCCGTTCTACAGCAAGCTCGCCCAGTCGTACCTGGCGATGACGCAGGCGGTCGAGGCGATGATCCCCGACGATCTCGAAGGCGACGCCAAGGCGCGGGCCGAGCTGGCCGCCTCGATCGTGACGAGCTCGTTCTCGCCGACCAACACGCTGCTCGGCAATCCGGCCGCCATGAGCCGCGCGGTCGAGACCAAGGGCGGGAGCCTGGCCAAGGGCTTCAGCAACATGGTCGACGATTGGATCAACAACGGGGGCATGCCGAACCAGGTCGACGATTCGGGCTTCGAGGTCGGCAGGAACCTGGCGGTGACGCCGGGCAAGGTCGTCCGCCGGACCGAGATGTACGAACTCATCCAGTACACCCCGACGACCGACAAGGTGCACCCTGTCCCGGTGCTGGTGATCCCGCCGCAGATCGGGCGCTACTACTTCACCGACCTCGCGCCCGGGCGCAGCTTCCAGGAATACGCGGTGAGCCAGGGCTTGCAGCAGTTCGTGATCAGCTGGCGCAATCCATCGGCCGACGAGCGGGACTGGGGCCTGGAGAAATATGCCAAGGCTGCGCTCGAGGCGATGGAAACCGTCGCGGCGATTGCCGGGCAGGAAAAGATCAACGTCGTCGCATTCTGCGCCGGCGGGATCCTGTCGTCGATCGCGCTCGGCGCGCTGGCCGCCAAGGGTGCGGACAAGATCAATACGTTCGCGCTGTGCGTGACCATGCTGAACTTCGAGAACGACGCCTCGATCGGCTCCTTCCGCCTTCCCGCGGTGCTGAGCGTCGCCCAGGCGCAGTCGAAGATGAAGGGCGTGTTGGGCGGCCAGGACTTGTCCAAGGTCTTTGCCTGGCTGCGGCCCAACGATCTGGTGTGGAACTACTGGGTCAATAACTACCTGATGGGCGATACCCCTTCCGCGTTCGACATCCTGGCCTGGAACAAGGACAGCACGAACATGGCCGCCAAGCTTCACAGCGATTTTCTGACGCTGTTCAAGGACAACAGCCTGGTCAAGCAAGGCGCCTATCAGGCGCTGGGCCAGCCGATCGACCTGAGCAAGATCAAGTGCGACAACTTCGTGGTGGGGGCGATCACCGATCACATCACGCCGTGGAAAGCCTGTTACCAGGCCTGCACCTACCTGGGCGGCAAGAGCACGTTCGCGCTCAGCAACGGCGGCCATGTCGCCGCGCTCGTCAATCCGCCGGGCAATCCCAAGGCATATCACATCATCGGGGCGGCAACCGCCCCCGATGCGGACGCCTGGCAGGAAACTGCGGTCAAGACGCCGGGTACCTGGTGGGAAGGCTGGGCGGCCTGGTGCGGCGAGCGGAGCGGCACCACGGTTTCGGCGCCCAAGAAGCCGGGCTCAAAGGCCTATCCGGCGCTCGCCGACGCGCCGGGGGATTACGTCCGCCAGTAACTCGTCAGAAAATCGGCGCTGCGGGGCACCGAATTGCTGACACTGCGTTAAATAGGCGGAAAGTCGCCTGGGTTTAGGGTTGACTAGGACCAACCGCCACCGCACCCTTGCTGCAGTTCGGAATCCTTCGCTGGGAAGGTGGTCGTAACGCGAAAGGTCGAGATTTGATCTACAAAGCGTATGAAGTCGTCCGCAAAAGCACGCGTCCGATGGCTAAGCTGCTCGATGTTTGCCACGATGTGGCCCGTCACGAACTCAATCCCTTGCGCAACACCTACCTCAACCGGGCGATCGCGACCGCGTGCGAGGTGCCGCTGCGCGGCCTGACCGATTACGGCAAGCAGCCTTACGCGGTACGCGGCATGGCCGACGGCAACGAGGCGATCCTCGAAGAGCGCCTGGTTCATAGCCTGCCGTTCGCCGACTTGCTGAATTTCAAGGTCGATGGCGCGGACGCCAAGCCCAAAGTGCTGATCGCCGCCGCGCTTTCCGGCCACCATGCGACCCTGCTGCAGGATACGATTCGCGGCTTCGCCCGCGATTTCGATCCCTACATCACCGATTGGAAGGACGCCCGCGAGGTCCCCCTCGAAGCCGGCGACTTCGGGCTCGACGACTATATCGCCTACCTGATCGAGTTCCTCGAAGTGCTCGGCCCCGGCACGCATCTCGTCGCGACTTGCCAGGCCGCGCCGCCGGCCATGGTCGCCGCCGCGGTGCTGGCCAAGCGCAATCCCGAGCTCGTGCCCGCCAGCCTGACCCTCATGGCCGGGCCGGTCGATACCCGGATCAATCCGGTGATCATCAACAAGATCACCAACGTCGTGCCGTTCGAACTGATGCGCAAGACGAACATCCACAAGATCCCGTCGGGCTTTCCCGGCAGCGGCCGCCGGGTCTATCCGGGGTTCTACCAGCTGTCGGGGTTCATCATGATGAACCCGGTGCCGCACGTGAAGAAGTACCTCCAGTTCGTGAAGGACTCGGTCAAGGGCGACGAGGCCAGCACCGATTTCTTCCGCAACTTCTACAACGAATACCTCGCGGTCCTCGATATGACCGAGAGCTTCTATATGGAATCGCTTAGGAAGATCTTCTTCGAGCATCACATTCCCAAGGGCGAGATGACCTTCCGCGGCGAACTGGTCGATTTCGGTGCGATCCGCGACATGGCCCTGCTGACGGTCGAGGGTGGCAACGATGGGTTCTGCCCGCCGGGCCAGACCGAGGCGGCCCACGCGATCATCCCCAATATCCCGCAGGACAAGCGGCAGCAGTACATCCAGGAGGGCGTTGGCCACTACGGCGTGTTTTCCGGCTCGCGGTTCCAGAACGCGATCTATCCGGTGATCCGCGACTTCATCGGCAAGACCGAGGCGGCGCTCGATTACCCGCGCCCGCATTTCGCGGAAAAATCGGCCGTTCACTCGTAGTCGTTCACTCATAGACGCCACGGCACCAAACGCGTGCTCGGCCGTTGTTGCCATGCAATTCTGCTGGAGGTTGATATGAACCGAATGATCCTGGCCCTGAGCCTGACCGCCATCGCCATCCCCGCGACGGCCGTAATCCCCGGTGCGTCGAGCGGGGCTGAAGCCCAGCGCCGCCAGAATAACCGGGTCACGTACGTGAACTGCCGCAAGTCCCCCGGCACGACCGGGTTGGTCGTCGGCGGCGTCGCGGGTGCGGTCGTCGGCGGCAAGGTGATCGGCGGCGGCTTGCTCGGTCCGGTGATCGGCGGGGTAGGCGGTGCGCTGGCGGGCCGCGCGATCGACCGTTCCTCCACCCGTTCGAAGCGCTGCCGCCGCGTCGTCAGGCGCTAGGATTAGGCACGCGCTGGAAGCGGCACCCACGCCGGTGCGCTTCCAGCCGCGATGGCGGTGCGCTAGACCCGCCTGGAATGTCGCGCTTGCTCAGACCTGGATCCGATCGGCGCTTGCTCGCCGCCGCGCTCGCTGGGGCGATTCACGCGGGCGGGCTTGCGCTGTTGCTGCTGTGGCATTTCAATCCCGTTTCGCTTGAAGCGCCGCCGGCGCTAACCGTCGTCGAGCTGCCGGACCGGCCGGAGCGCCAACCCCCGCCGCCGCCGCCGCCACCGCCCGC
>JBDSOM010000071.1:0-4407 GCA_039914785.1 Novosphingobium sp. | reverse complement strand
GGCGCCAAGCGCGAACGGCTTGTTCATTTGCTCACCCCTTTAGCCTTGTTGGCGGGGGTGAATTATTTTCCTGCCCGCGCGTCAATAGCCGGCACCGGTGGGCATGCCGCTTGCATTCCCCGACCTGTCCCACTAATGGCGCGCACTTCGCCGACACGGAATCGAGATCGGCCTGGCTATCAAGGGCTGCCAGGGCTGGTTGGACGCGTCGCAGTACAAGGAGACGAAAATGCCCAAGCTCAAGACTAAGAGCGGCGTGAAGAAGCGCTTCAAGCTCACCGCTACCGGCAAGATCAAGCATGGTGCGGTAGGCAAGCGCCACCGGCTGATGAGCCATAACGCCAAGTACATCCGCCAGCATCGCGGCACCGACGTGATTTCCGACGCAGATGCGAAGGTGATCAAGAAGTGGGCGCCCTACGGACTGGGCTGAGCGATCTCGAAATCGCGACAGATAAATCGGAGTACTGATATATGGCACGTGTCAAAAGGGGTGTTACCACCCGCGCCAAGCACAAGAATATTCTGGAACAGGCCAAGGGTTACCGCGGCCGCCGGAAAAATACGATTCGCGTCGCTCGCCAGGCCGTCGAAAAGGCCGGGCAGTACGCCTATCGCGATCGCAAGGTTAAGAAGCGTTCGTTCCGCGCCCTGTGGATCCAGCGCATCAACGCCGCGGTTCGCGCCGAAGGCCTGACGTATTCGCAGTTCATTCACGGCGCGAAGCTCGCCGGCGTGACCCTGGACCGCAAGATCATGGCCGACCTGGCGATGAACGAAGCGGGTATCTTCACGACGGTTATCGCCCAGGCCAAGGCAGCTCTGCCCGCAGCCTGAACGATCCGTTCGAACCGAAAAAAGGGCGCGGGGCTTAGGCTTTCGCGCCCTTTCTGTTGTCAGGCTACGGAGTGTCCCGTAGATGTGCGGCAGGGGCCTCCTCCCGGGGGCAGGAGTTATCGGTGTCGCGCCATTGTCAGGTGAAGGTGAATTTTCACCTGCCACCACCAGAGCTGCAGAGCTATTTCACCACATTCTACCTGGTGGATATCGACTTGCCCGATGGCACCGAGGTCGTCGATCGCCTCCATCCCGAATGGGGCAACTTGCGGTTCTACTCGGGGAAGACCCTGATCGTCGATCGCCACGACGGCTCCCGGTTGACCGGTTCCTCGTTTGCCGCGACCGGCCCAAGCAGCAAGGCGGTCCGCTTCGAGGTCGGACGATCCCGCGTATGGGGCATCGGCCTGCTGCCGCTCGGCTGGGCGAAGTTCCTCTGCGTCCCGGCCGCCACGCTTGCCGACGCGGTGCTCGATGGACACAGTCATCCTGACTTTGCCTGTTTCGCCCCATTGGCCGCCACGCTCTTTGCCGGCCAGCCCGACGAACGGGCGGAGCTCGCCCGAATCACCGAGTACTTCCTGGGCCGGCTGGGCGAGCCCGTCCCGGACGAACAGCGGATCAACGCGATTCATGCCGCGCTGCTCGATCCAGAGGTCGCCAGTGTCGCCCAGATCGTCGCCCAGGCGGGGATCGGACAGCGCACGGTCGAACGCATCTGCGACCGCGCCTTCGGCTTTCCCCCCAAGCTGCTGCTCCGCCGCCAGCGCTTCATGCGCAGCCTGGCACAATACATGCTCGACCCCTCGCTCAAGTGGATCGGCGCGATCGACGGGCATTATCACGATCAGGCCCAGTTCGTTCGCGACTTTCGCAGGTTCATGGGCATGACTCCGCGCGAGTACGGCGCGCTCGACAAGCCGATCCTGAGCGCCGTCATGCATGAGCGTGCGCGTATCGCCGGTCAGGCCGTTCAGGCGCTGCACTGCCCGAACGGGCGCACCTGATTGCGAACAGCGGCGTTCGCTCTTAAGGAGCGGCCGCATGAATGACATCGACACCCTTGGCAGCGACGCGCTGAGCCGGATTGCGGCGGCGCAGGATCTCGACGCGATCGAGGGTTTGCGCGTTGCGTTTCTCGGCAAGCAGGGCTCGATCTCCGGGCTGCTGAAAACGTTGGGCGCAATGTCGCCCGAGGAGCGACAGGCCGAGGGTCCGAAGATCCACACGTTGCGGGAGGCCGTCACGACCGCGCTGGCCGACCGCAAGGCCGCGCTCGAAGGCGCCGCGCTCGCCATCCGTCTCGCCGCCGAGCGGATCGACATGAGCCTGCCCGCGCCGGAAGCGCCCAAGGGCTCGGTACACCCGGTCAGCCAGGTGATGGACGAACTCGCCGAGATTTTCGCGGATCTGGGGTTCTCGGTCGCCACCGGGCCCGAGATCGAGGACGACTGGCACAACTTCACCGCGCTCAACATGCCCGAAAGCCACCCGGCGCGGGCGATGCACGACACGTTTTACTTCCCGGACGTGGATGCTGCCAAAGAATCTGGGGGTGGCCGCAAGATGCTGCTCCGCACCCATACTTCGCCCGTCCAGATCCGTTCGATGCTGGCGGCCGCCGAGAAGACCCCGGGCGGCGCACCCTTGCGGATCATCGCGCCCGGCCGGGTCTACCGCTCCGACAGCGATGCCACGCATACCCCGATGTTCCACCAGATCGAAGGCCTGGTGATCGGCAAGGGCATCCACCTCGGCCACCTCAAGTGGACGCTCGAAACGCTGCTCAAGGCGTTCTTCGAGCGCGATGACGTGGTCCTGCGCCTGCGTCCCAGCTACTTCCCGTTCACCGAGCCGTCGGTTGAAGTCGATACCGGTTACGCCTTCGTGGGCGGCCGGCGCGTGGTCGGCGGCAGCGGCGACGAACTTGGCCACAGCTGGATGGAACTGCTCGGCAGCGGCATGGTCAATCGCAAGGTGCTCGAAGCCGGCGGGTTCGACCCCGACGCGTGGCAGGGCTTCGCCTTCGGGGTCGGGGTCGATCGCCTGGCGATGCTCAAGTACGGCATGAACGACCTGCGCGCGTTCTTCGATGGCGACCAGCGCTGGCTGGCGCACTATGGCTTCGGGGCGCTCGACGTGCCGACGCTTTCCGCCGGCGTGGGGACCGCAGCATGAAGTTCTCCTTGTCTTGGCTGAAGCAGTACCTCGACACCGACGCGAGCGTGGAGGCCATCGCGGCCAAGCTCAACGCGGTCGGCCTCGAAGTCGAAGGCATCGAGGATCCGGCGCAGAAACTGGCGGGTTTCCGCATCGCCAAGGTGCTGAGCGCCGAGCGACATCCCAACGCGGACAAGCTGCAGGTGCTGTCGGTCGATACCGGGGACGGCACGCCCCTCCAGGTCGTGTGCGGGGCGCCCAACGCCCGTGCCGGCCTCGTCGGCGTGCTGGGCCTGCCGGGTGCGATCGTGCCCGCGAACGGCATGGCGCTGAAGGTCGCGGCCGTGCGCGGGGTCGAATCGAACGGCATGATGTGCTCGACGCGTGAGCTCGAGCTGGGCGAGGATCATGAGGGCATCATCGAGCTGCCGGCGGATGCGCGGGTGGGCATGGCGTTTGCCGATTACAGTGGCGCCGATCCGGTGTTCGACGTGGCGATCACGCCGAATCGTCCGGATTGCATGGGGGTTTACGGCATCGCCCGCGATCTCGCGGCGACGGGCCTCGGCGCGCTGAAACCGGCCGAAATCGCAAGCGTTTCCGGGGGTTTTCCGTGCCCGGTCGAGATCCGCACCGACGATCCGGCAGGCTGCCCGGCGTTCTATGGCCGGGTGATCCGCGGCGTGAAGAACGGTCCGTCGCCCGATTGGCTGCAGGCCCGGCTGAAAGCCGCGGGGCAGCGCCCGATTTCGGCGCTGGTCGATGTGACCAACCTGGTGATGTTGTCGTATGGCCGGCCGGCGCATGTGTATGACCTGGCCAAGCTGACCGGCGCGCTGGTGGCTCGCAAGGCGCGGGCGGGGGACACCGTGCTCGCCCTCAACGGCAAGGAATACGCGCTCGACGAGAGCATGACGGTGATCGCCGATGATGCGCAAGTTCATGGTATTGCTGGAATAATGGGCGGCGAGCACTCCGGCTGCAGCGACGCCACGACCGACGTCCTGCTCGAAATCGCCTACTTCGATCCCGAGCGAATCGCCGCGACCGGGCGCGCGCTGAACCTCACTTCGGACGCGCGCAGCCGGTTCGAACGCGGCGTCGATCCGCAGTTCCTCGACGGCGGAATGGACGAACTTACACGGCTGATTACGGAAATTTGCGGCGGTGAAGCCTCTGAAATCGTGCGCTCGGGCACTTCTCCACAGGTCAGCCAGCGGACACCCTACGCGCCGTCCCTGGCAACCAGCCTGGGGGGCGTGACCGTCCCCGAGCCGGAGCAGCGCCGCATCCTCGCGGCGCTCGGTTTTGCCGTCGCCGACGACTGGACGGTCACCGCGCCCGGCTGGCGTCCCGACATCGCCGGCGCGGCCGACATCGTCGAGGAAGTCGTCCGCATCCACGGCATCG
>JBDSOM010000056.1:0-14197 GCA_039914785.1 Novosphingobium sp. | reverse complement strand
CCGGCCCGCCAGGCCTATTGCGGTCCGGGGATGACGCCGGCGTAAGCCGGTGACTTGCCGTGGGTGATATACCTCTCTAATACAGCCCATCCGGCGACTTGAGGCGGGTAGGCCAGGCGGTGACGGCGATGAATTACGACACGAGGATTGATACGGCAGCGGACGGGACTCCCTTCGATCCGGTCAATCCGCTCGACGCCGTCGACGAGGACGAGCGCCGCAAGCGTCGCCGCATGTGGATCGGCATCGCCATCGCCGCGGTCGTGATCATCGGTCTGTGGCTGCTGGCGCACCGCAAGGATTCCACCGAGGACCTCGGCGCCACTTCCGGCGCGCAGACCCCGACCGTAACGGTCATTGCACCGGGCCGCACGACGGTTTCCGGCCGGATTACCGCCACTGGCACGCTGGCGGCACGCCGCGAGCTGCCGGTCGGGATCGCCGGCGAAGGCGGCCAGGTCGCGCAAGTGCTGGTCCAACCCGGGCAATGGGTCGGCAAAGGCCAAGTCCTGGCGGTGCTCGATCGTTCGGTGCAGGTCCAACAGGAAGCGTCGCAAGGCGCCCAGATCCAGGTCGCCCGGGCCGATGCCCAATTGGCCCAAGCCAACCTCGATCGCGCGCAGAAGCTCGTCGCTCGTGGGTTCATCTCAAAGGCCGACATCGATCGCCTGACCGCGACGCGCGACGCCGCGTCCGCCCGCGTCCGCGTGGCCTCGGCCCAGCTTGGCGAACTGCAGGCGCGGACCCAGCGTCTGAACATCGTCGCTCCCGAAGCCGGCCTGGTGCTGGAACGCCGGGTCGAGCCTGGCCAGGTGGTCTCCTCGGGCAGCGGTGTGTTGTTTCGCATGGCCCAAGGCGGCGAGATGGAGATGCTCGCCCAGTTGAGCGAGAACGACCTCGCCAAGATCACTCCCGGCGTTTCGGCCGAAGTCACGCCGGTGGGATCCACGCGGGCGTTCACCGGCCAGGTTTGGCAGGTGTCGCCCATCATCGACCCCGAGACGCGCCTGGGCCGTGTCCGTGTCGCCTTGTCCTATGCGCCCGAACTGCGCCCCGGCGGCTTTGCCAATGCCGAGATCATCGCAGGCACCCTGGTCGCCCCGGTCCTCGCCGAATCGGCAATTCTGTCAGACAACGCCGGAAGCTACGTTTTCATCGTCGATGCGGGCAATAAGGTGGTGCGGCGCCCGATCAAGACCGGCGCGATCACAGCGCAGGGGGTGATCGTGCTCGAAGGACTGAACGGCTCGGAGCGTATTGTCGAGCGCGCGGGTGCCTTCCTCCAAGCTGGCGAAACGGTAAAGCCCAAGACCGCGCCAAGGCACTGACCCGGTGAACTTCAAGAACATCTCAGCCTGGTCGATCCAGAACCCGATCGTCCCGATCGTGCTGTTCATCGCCCTTTTGATCGCCGGCGTCGTCAGCTTCGGCCGGATGGACATCCAGCAGCAGCCGGACATCGAGTTCCCGATGGTGATCGTCCAGATCAGCCAACCCGGCGCCGCGCCGACCGAGATCGAGAACCAGATGACCCAGCGGGTCGAAGCGGCGGTCCGCTCGATCACTGGGGTCGCGTCGATCAGCTCGACCGCATCCGAAGGCAGCAGCCAGACGATGATCGAGTTCCAACTCGGTGAGGATATCAATCAAGCCGTCAACGAAGTGAAGAACGCCATCGATCGGATCCGCGGCGAGTTGCCCGACGGCATCCTCGAACCGCAGATATTCAAGGCCAACACCTCGTCGCAGCCGATCGCGTACTTCGCGGTCGAGGCCGATGACATGACCTTGGAGCAGCTATCGTGGTTCATCGACGATACGGTGGCCAAGCGGCTGCTGGCGATCGAGGGCATGGCCTCGGTGACGCGCGGCGGCGGCGTCAACCGCGAGATCCTGGTCACTCTTGATCCGTCGCGGATGCAGGGCCTCGGCGTGACCGCGGCGCAAGTGAACTTGGCGCTGCGGCAAGCGAACGTCAACGCCGGCGGTGGCCGCGCCGAGATCGGAGGGACGCGCCAGTCGGTCCGTGTCGTTGGCAACGCCAAGACCGCTTACGAATTGTCCGAAACCAGCATCCCGATCGGCGGTGGTCGCTCGGCGAAACTCGGCGATATCGCCAAGGTCAGCGACAGCTACGGCGAGATCACCAGCAAGGGCAAGTTCAATGGCAAGCCGGTCGCGGTGTTCGGCATGGCGCGCGCGCGCGGGTCATCCGACGTCACCGTCTATGACAGTGCGATCGATTCGCTGAAGAAGCTCGAAGCCGAAAATCCGGGGGTCTCGTTCCGCCAGATATACACGACGGTGAACTACACCAAGGAGCAGTACGAAACCTCGATGGCCTCGATGGTCGAGGGTGCGATCCTGGCCGTCATCGTGGTGTTCTTCTTCCTGCGCGATTGGCGCGCAACGATCATCTCGGCGATCGCGATCCCCTTGTCGGCGATCCCGACATTCTGGTTCATGGATCTTCTGGGCTTTTCGTTGAACAGCCTGTCGCTGCTCGCGCTGGGCCTGGTCGCGGGCGTGCTGGTCGATGACGCGATCGTCGAGATCGAGAACATCGTCAGACACATGCGCATGGGCAAGACCGCCTATCAGGCCTCGATCGACGCCGCCGACGAGATCGGCCTGGCGGTCGTGGCGACGACGTTCTCGATCGTCGCGGTGTTCCTGCCGGTCGGCCTGATGCCGGGTGTTTCCGGCGAATTCTTCAAGGCGTTCGGCCTGACAGTCGTCGCCTCGGTGCTGATGAGCCTAGTCGTCGCGCGTATGATCACGCCGATGGTCGCGGCCTATTTTCTTCAGAGCCACGGCCACGCCGAGCATGCCGGCGGACTGTGGATGGACCGCTACCTCAAGGTATTGCACTGGTCGCTGGACACCTCGAAAGCACGCGCGTTTCGCGATGCGCGGCGCCGTTCCGATGGGCACGTTTCATTCGTCAACCGCCTGCGCGCCCGCGCTCGCGATCACCGGATCTGGATGATCGGGGTTGCGGCGTCGGCGTTGGTCCTGACCGTCGTGATCGCCGGCGTGATGCCGATGGAATTCCAGCCCACGCAGAATGCCGATACCACGAGCGTGAAGATCGAGATGGTTCCCGGCACGACGCTGGCGCAAACCGAGTCGGTCTCGGACCAGGTGCGCAGCATCCTGACGGCGCATCCCGGCGTGGAGAATGTCTATCAGAGCACGCAGGAAGGCGGCGGCTCGCTGATGGTCATGCTGCACAAGGACCGCAAGGAGACGAGCACCAAGATCGAAAGCGATCTCACCCCCGCGCTCCAGGCGATTCCCGATGCGCGGGTCACGATCCAGGCGGTGCAGAACCAGCAGGGCGGCGGCACCGGGCGGCCGATCTCGATCATGCTGTCGGGATCCGATCCCGCGTTGCTCGAGCACACCGCGGCGACCTTGATCGAACAGATGAAGGGCGTGAAACAGGTTATCGCGCCGCGGATCAGCGCCGACATGCGCCGGCCCGAAATCGTGGTGAAGCCGCGACTGGACCTCGCGGCGAGCCTCGGGGTATCCACCCAGGCCCTCAGCTCCGCGATCCGCATCGCGACGATCGGCGAGATCGACCAGAACGCAGCCAGGTTCTCGCTGTCGGATCGCCAGGTGCCGATCCGGGTGCGCATGCCCGAAGCCGCCCGGAGCGACCTGGCAAATATCGCCAACCTGCCCGTGCCGACCGCCAGCGGCGGCACGGTGCCGCTGTCGCGGGTCGCCGAGATCACCTTCGGCTCGGGGCCGACGAGCATCCAGCGCTACAACCAGTCGCGGCGCATCTTCGTCGGCGCTGATCTGGCTCCGGGGGTCGTCAAGAGCGATGCCACCAAGGCGATCAATGCCCTGCCGATCATGCAGAACCTGCCCAAGGGCGTCAGCAACACCCCGTTCGGCACGGATCGGTGGCAGCAGGAGATGCTCGACAACCTGATGGTGGCGGTGCCCGCCGGCATTCTGCTCGTCTTGGCGGTGCTGGTGCTGTTGTATCACCGGATCATCTCGCCGTTGGTAAATATGGGTTCGCTGTTCCTGGCCCCGTTCGGCGGTCTCGTCGCGCTGTTGATCACGGGTCAGCCGCTCTCGATGCCGGTGTTCATCGGCATCCTCATGCTGTTCGGCATCGTCGCCAAGAATTCGATCCTGTTGATCGATTTCGCGATCGAGGAAATGGCCACCGGCAAGGCGCAGTTCGATGCCATCATCGAGGCCGGGCACAAACGCGCCCAGCCGATCGTGATGACCACCGTGGCGATGACCGCGGGCATGATCCCCACCGCGATCTCGATCTCGGGTGACGGTGCGTGGCGCGCGCCGATGGGCACCGTGGTGATCGGCGGCTTGCTCATGTCGACCGCGCTCACGCTGCTGATCGTGCCGGCCGCGTTCAGCCTCGCCGATGGCTTGGAAAAGCGCCTCGGCCCCCTGCTGCGCAACATGTTTCTTACCTACAAGCCCGAAGATGGCCGGGCGGCGCGCTTCCATGATCATAAGCATGATGGCGGGGAACAGGATCGCGCGAGCCCCGTTCCCGCCGAGTGAACGGCGCAGCAAACCGAATCGCGGAAGCGTTGGCAACGCAGCCCGCCCCGCCCGACTCCGCCACGCCTGACAGGGCCGCGCGAATGCGCCGCGCCGCCACGGCGCTGCTCGTCGTCATGGCGGTCTTGTTCATGGTCGCCCGCGAACTGGTCAAGATAAACCCCGCCTGGAGCTGGCTGCTCGCCTTTACGGAAGCTGCGATGGTTGGCGGCCTCGCCGATTGGTTCGCCGTGACCGCGCTGTTCCGGCGCCCATTGGGGTTGCCGATTCCGCACACCGCGATCATCCCCGAGAACAAGAACCGGATCGCCGATACGATGGCGTCGTTCCTGCGCGCCTACTTCCTCACGCCGCAAGTTGTCGCGCGGCGGATGCGGGGCATGAACCTGGCCGGCACCGCCGGCAGCTTTCTGGTCGATCCGACCGGCGGGGCGGAGGGCCGGATCCGTCAGGGCGCCGCCAGCCTGATCGGCGACATCCTCGAATCGCTCGATCCCGAAAAGCTCGGCGGGATGGTCAAGGCCGGCATGCGCCAACAGCTGGAGAAGCTCGACCTTGCCCCACTGCTCGGCCAGCTGATCCAGGCCGCAATCGCCGACAAGCGTCACCTGCCGGTGCTGCAGGGCATTCTTCAGTGGGGCGGGGAGACGATTGAGGCCAACGAGGATCTCATCCGTGAGATCATCCATAACAAGGCCAACACGATCCTCCGGCTGACCGGGTTGGACGAAAAGGTCGCCACCGCGATCCTCGACGGCATTTACAAGATGCTCGCCGAAGTGCTGATCTTTCCCGATCATCCGTTGCGCCTGCGACTGGAGCAGGGCCTGGAAGACGTTGCCGACAAGCTGGTCAACGATCCCGAAATGCAGGCGCAGATCATGCGTCTCAAGTCCGAGGTGCTGGCCAACCCCGCGATGGCGGGCTGGTTCGACTCGATGTGGGAACGGCTGCGCGCCGGGATGCTGCGCGGCGTGCGCAATCCGGAAAAGGCGCTCTCCGGGCAACTGGGGGAAAGTCTGGCGCAACTCGGCATGGCGCTCCAGACCGACCCGCGCATCCAGCTGCAGGTCAATCGTTTTGCTCGGCGCACGCTAGCCGGCATCACCACCCGCTACGGCGACCAGATCGTCCGGCTGGTCTCGGAGACGGTCAAACGCTGGGACGCGCGCACCGTGACCGACCGCGTCGAGGCGGCGGTCGGGCGCGACCTGCAGTTCATCCGGATCAATGGGACCGTTGTGGGCGGGCTGGTCGGCGTAGCGCTCCATGCGGTGGATACGCTGCTATAAACCTTTGCCGACTCTGAAGCGTTTGGTGCTCGCGCGAAGTGAAACAAAAGCCCCAGTCACCGAGGACTGAGGCTTTCGGTTTTCAAACGTGCGCGAGTTCACAATTTCGCGGTTAATTCCGGGACGATGGTGAACAGATCGCCGACGAGGCCGATGTCGGCGACCTGGAAGATGGGGGCGTCTTCGTCCTTGTTGATCGCGATGATCGTCTTGGAGTCCTTCATGCCGGCGAGGTGCTGGATCGCGCCGGAGATGCCGACCGCGATGTAGACTTGCGGGGCGACGATCTTGCCGGTCTGGCCGACCTGGTAGTCGTTGGGGACATAGCCCGCATCGACCGCCGCGCGGCTTGCGCCGATCGCCGCGCCGAGCTTGTCGGCGAGCGGGAAGATCACGTCGTTGAAGGTGTCCGCATCCTTGAGGGCGCGGCCGCCGGAGACGATCACCTTGGCGCTGGTCAGCTCGGGGCGCTCGCTCTTGGCGATCTCCGAACCCACGAAGCTCGACAGGCCGGCGTCAGCGGGGCCGGAGACGGTCTCGACCGTGCCCGAGCCGCCCTCCGTGGCCGCCTTGGCAAACGCCGTCCCGCGCACGGTGATCACCAGCTTGGCGTCGCTGCTTTCGACCGTGGCGATGGCGTTGCCGGCGTAGATCGGGCGGGTGAAGGTCTGGGGGCCTTCGACCGAGAGGATGTCCGAGACTTGCGCCACGTCGAGCAGCGCGGCGACGCGCGGGGCGATGTTCTTGGCGGTGGTGGTGGCCGGCGCGACGAAGGCGTCGTGGTGGCCCATGAGCTCCACGATCAGCGGCGCGACGTTCTCGGGCAGCGCGTTGGCATAGGCGGGGTCATCGGCGAGGTGGACCTTGCCCACGCCGGCGATCTTCGCAGCGGCATCGGCAACCCCGGTGCAGCCTGAGCCTGCGACCAGCAGGTGGACTTCACCCAACTGACTGGCAGCGGTCACGGCGGCAAGCGTGGCGTCCTTGATTTCGGCGTTGTCGTGTTCGACCCAAACAAGCGTCTTCATCAGGCTACTCCCAATTCCTTGAGCTTGGCGACGAGCGCATCGACGTCGGCGACCTTGATCCCCGCTTGCCGCACCGGCGGCTCGGTAACCTTGAGGGTCTTGAGGCGCACGGCGGTGTCCACGCCGTAGTCGGCGGGCGTCTTGTTCGCGAGCGGCTTGGACTTCGCCTTCATGATGTTGGGCAGCGAAGCATAGCGCGGCTCATTAAGGCGCAGATCGGCGGTGACGATCGCGGGCAGCGCAAGCTTCACCGTCTCGAGCCCGGCATCGACTTCGCGGGTGACGGTGACGAAGTCCCCTTCGACCGAGACCGCGCTGGCGAACGTACCTTGCGGCCGGCCCGTGAGCGCGGCGAGCATCTGGCCGGTCTGGTTGCTGTCGTCGTCGATCGCCTGCTTGCCCAGGATCACCAGGCCGGGCTGTTCCGCATCGACGATCGCCTTGAGGATCTTGGCGACGGCCAATGGCTCGACTTCGTCGTCAGTGAGAACCAGGATCGCGCGGTCGGCACCCATCGCCAGCGCGGTGCGCAGCGTTTCCTGGGCCTTCTGCGGCCCGACCGACACCGCGACGATCTCGGTCGCCACGCCCTTTTCCTTCAGCCGGATAGCTTCCTCGACCGCGATCTCGTCGAACGGGTTCATGCTCATCTTGACGTTGGCCAGGTCCACGCCACTGCCGTCCGTCTTTACCCGCGGCTTCACGTTGTAGTCGATCACCCGCTTTACGGGGACGATGATCTTCATGCGTGAGATCCTTCCTCTCGGCGAGCGGCATGTTTAGCCGATCGATTAAATGAATCGCAAAACCCCATCGCGGGACACGCCCGCGAGGTCAAGTCTTGCCTGCTCCCCTCCCGCTTGCGGGAGGGGAGCTAAGATCAGGCCGCCTTCTTCACTTCGGCAACGATCTTCTTGGCCGCGTCGCCCAGGTCGTTGGCCGAGACGATCGGCAAGCCGGAGCCTTCGAGGATCTGCTTGCCAAGCTCGACGTTGGTGCCTTCCAGGCGCACGACGAGCGGCACCTGCAGATTTACGTCCTTGGCCGCGGCGACGATGCCCTCGGCGATCGTGTCACACTTCATGATGCCGCCGAAAATGTTGACCAGAATGCCCTTCACCGCCGGGTCGGACAGGATGATCTTGAACGCCGCGGTGACCTTTTCGGTCGTGGCGCCGCCGCCGACGTCGAGGAAGTTGGCGGGGAACATGCCGTTGAGCTTGATGATGTCCATCGTCGCCATGGCCAGGCCCGCGCCGTTGACCATGCAGCCGATGTCGCCATCCAGCTTGATGTAGGCGAGGTCGTACTTGCTGGCTTCGACTTCGGCAGGATCTTCCTCGGTCTCGTCGCGCAGCGCGAGGACGTCGGGGTGGCGGAACAGCGCGTTCGGATCGAAGCTGACCTTGGCGTCGAGCACCTGGATCTTGGCGGCGCCCGAAGAATCGGGGGCGGTCTCGATCAGCGGGTTGATCTCGAGCATCGACATGTCGGTCGCGACGAACGCCTCGTACAGCTGGGCGGCAACCTTCTGCGCCTGCTTGTTGAGGTCGCCCTTCAGCTTCAGCGCAAACGCGACGGCGCGGCCGTGGTGCGGCTGGAAGCCCTCGGCGGGATCGATCACGATGGTCTGGATCTTCTCAGGCGTGGAGTGCGCCACTTCCTCGATGTCCATACCGCCTTCGGTCGAGACGATCAGGGCGATGCGGCCCGTCGCGCGATCGACGACCATCGACAGGTAGTATTCCTTCGCGATGTCGGCACCGTCGGTGATGTAGAGGCGGTTGACCTGCTTGCCAGCTTCGCCGGTCTGGATCGTCACCAGCGTGTTGCCGAGCATATCGGTCGCATTGGCGCGGACTTCATCCAGTGTCTTGGAAAGGCGAACGCCGCCCTTGGCGTCGGCGGCGAGTTCCTTGAACTTGCCCTTGCCGCGGCCACCGGCATGAATCTGCGCCTTCACGACATAGAGCGGTCCGGGTAGCTTCTTGGCAGCCTCGACCGCCTCGTCCACGGTCAGGGCAGCATGGCCCGCCGGGATGGCGACGCCGAACTTCGCGAGCAGTTCCTTGGCCTGGTATTCATGGACGTTCATGGGCAGTTCCTGTTGCGGCTTCCGGGGAGGAATGGGCGGGAAATTGTGCGCCGCCGCATAAGCACAGACTAGCTGCCTTGAAAAGGCCCGGAAGGCAGGCCAAATCGCAAGCCATGCTAGACCGTCAGCGCCTCGAAGCAATCGTCAGGGAAGCGGGCGCGATGGCGCTCGGCGCCTGGCCCGGTGCAGGCCACACCCCCGAAATCTGGGAAAAGAGCCCGGACAATCCGGTTTGCGCCGCCGATCTGGCCGTCGACGCATTCTTGCGTGACCGGCTGACGGCGCTGCTGCCCGCTGCCGGTTGGCTGTCCGAAGAGAGCGCCGATGCGCCCGCACGACTGGGCCCAGATGGAAAGGGCGGGGGCCTGCTCTGGCTGGTCGACCCGATCGACGGGACGCGCGATTTCATCCGCGGGCGGAGCGGCTGGGCGGTTTCGGTCGCCCTGATCAGCGGAGGCCGGCCGTTGTTCGGGATGCTCTGCGCGCCGGCGCGGGACGAATTCTGGCACGGCGAATCTGGCCAGGGTAGTTGGCGTAACGGCCAGCGGCTGGCCACTAGCGCCCGGCAGGAGCTGACCGGCGCACGCGTACCGGCCGATTCCCTCGCCGAGCCCGACAAGGATCTCGTCCTGGTCGACAAGCCCAACAGCATCGCTTTGCGTATCGCGATGGTCGCTGCCGACGAGGCCGATCTGCTGGCGACCCTGCGCTGGGGGTATGAATGGGATATCGGCGCGGCCGCCCTGATCGCCCGTGAAGCCGGCGCGGCGGTAACCGACGCGTTCGGGCAGCCGCTCAACTACAACAAGCCGGACCCCCGCGCCTTCGGGCTGCTGGTCACTGCCCCGGCGATCCATGGGGCGGCGGTCGAACGATTGGCCGAGCGGGCGCAGAAACTGGCGGGGTAGTGATTGGCTGGCGGAAGTGCGCCTGGCCGGCGGAGTAGCGATGCCGTTCACACCCTTCGCCTTCGCGTACATTTCTGCTAGCGACCCAATCGTGACACCTTATCCCTGGTTCGACGTCCTGGCGATTGCCGGACTGATCCTCATCAACGGCCTGTTCTCGATGTCCGAGCTGGCGATCGTTTCCGCGCGCCCGGCGCGCCTCAAGGTGGCGGCCGAAAATGGCAGTCGCGGGGCCAAGGTCGCGCTCGAGCTGGCCGAAGAGCCCGGCAAGTTTCTCTCGACCGTACAGATCGGCATCACCCTGGTGGGCATCATCGCCGGCGCCTATTCGGGCTCGAGCCTGGGCGGTCCGACCGGTGAGCGCCTGGCCGCGCTCGGCGTGCCGCAACGCTTCGCCGACGACGCCGGCTTTGCGCTGGTCATTGCGATCACGACGTATTTCAGCCTGGTGGTGGGCGAACTGGTGCCCAAGCAGCTCGCCTTGCGTGCGGCCGAGCGGATCGCGATCATCGCCTCGCGACCGATGGCGCTGGTCGCTCGCGTCGCCGCTCCGCTGGTGTGGCTGCTGCGAACATCGTCGGACGGATTGCTGCGGCTGATCGGCTTGCGCCAGTCGACCGGGCCGGATGTCACCGCGGAGGAACTCCACCTGATCTTCGCCGAAGCGACCCGTTCGGGCGTGATCGAGGAGGACGAGCGCCAGATCATGAGCGGCATCATGCGCCTGTCGGACCGTCCGGTGCGCGAGCTGATGACGCCGCGGACCGAGCTCGACCTGGTCGACCGCTCGGCCACCGAGGCGGAACTGCGCGCGGCGATCAAGGCGAGCCCGCACTCGCTGCTGCCCGTCACCGATGGCTCGCCCGATAACATTATCGGCGTGCTCAAGGTCCGCGAAGTGCTGGCGGTGCTGCTGGCGGGGCATAAGCTCGACCTTGCCAAGCTGATGCGCAAGGCCGACGTGATCCCCGACCAGCTCGATGCGATGGACGCGCTCAAGCTGCTCCAGCAATCGGACATCGCAATGGCCATGGTCCACGACGAGTACGGCCACCTCGAAGGCGTCGTCACGCCCGCCGACCTGCTGACCGCGATCGTCGGCAACTTCGTCAGCCACCTCGACGAGGGCGACGAGCCGATGGTCGTCGTCCGCCACGATGGGTCCCTGCTGATCGCCGGCAGCCTGCCGGCCGATGCGCTCGCCAACCAGCTCGGGATCGAACTGCCCGACGACCGCGACTACGCGACCGCGGCGGGCTATGTGCTGTCGGTGCTCAAGCGCTTGCCCAGCGAGGGCGAATGGTTCGTCCAGCAGAACTGGCGTATCGAGATCGTCGACATGGACGGGCGCAAGATCGACAAGCTGCTGGCGAGCAAGGTGCGCAAGCCCAAGCGGGATGAGAGCGATTGAGCGGTTATCCCGGGCTCGCCCCGGGATCGCTGGCCTGAGCGACGCAAGCTAACCGCCCAGCCGCCAACACTCCAGGTCCCGCGCCCGCTGAAGGGCCGGGACGAAAAGCTTCTTAAGCTGCGGGCTTCGTCGAAGTCTGCGCTTCGCGGCCGTCGCCCTGGGGCGCGGAGATGATGTCGCGGGTCACGGCACCCTTGCCGACCGTGTTGGTCGCGGGATCGCCGACCGACGAGCGGATGCCCGGATCGGCCGAGCCGGCGCGGCTCAGCGCGTTGCGCTCCACGTCGCTGCGCGCCTGCGAACCGCCGAACAGCGCCTCCATCGTCTGCTGCTGCACGTTGCTCTCGGCCGGGCGCGGGGCGCCGGGCTGGGGCGGCTGGAGGGCGAAATCGGGCGGGACCACCAGCGGGGCCTGGCGCTGCACGGCGAACTCGTCGGGCCGATCACGGCCCATCAGTCCGCCGCTGCTGCCGCAGCTCGCAAGCATCGCGGAGGCCGCGGTCAGGAGAACGAGGGTGGTCTTGCGCATGGGGTCAACTCTCTGAGGCAGCCGAAGCGGATTTGGCTTCGGCCGATTGATCGTCGCGCTTTTCGCGCGAAAGAAACGAACGGGCAAGGATAATCAGGACGCCGATGGTGATGGCGGCATCGGCAAGATTGAAGATGAGGAACGGGCGGAAGTCACCGAAGTGCAGGTCGGCATAGTCGATTACGAAGCCGACCGTGCTGCGATCGACGATGTTGCCCAGCGCCCCCCCGAGCACGAGCGCGAGCGCAACGATGTCGCCGAGCACTTTCTCGCGGAGCATCCAGATCGCCACGAACACCGCGATTGCCGCCGTGACCGCGACGAGTATCCAGCGCCCGGTATCCGATTGGGCGGTAAACAGGCCGAGCGAAACGCCGTAGTTCTCGGTCCAGGTCAGGTTGAAGAACGGCAGCAACACGATCTGGCGGACGGCGTGCAACTGCAGCGGCCCGATCATCAGCCACTTGATCGCCTGGTCGAGAATAAAGACCAGTGCGGCGAGGCCGATGCCGAGGATGTGCTTGCGCTGGAAGGTCATGCCGATGCTTCCAGGGTCGCCACGGTATTTTCGCATCGCGCGCAAAGATCGCCGTCGTCGACGACTTCGGGCAAATGCCGCCAGCAACGGCCGCATTTGTGCTTGTCGGTGCGCGAGACGGTCACGCCGTCGCCTTGGCCGCGCGTGACTGTCGCGGTGATGAACAGCTCAGCGAGGTTGGCCTCGGGAGCGTCGGCGGGAATGGCGACTTCGGCTTCGAGACCGGAACCCAGTACCTTGTCGCGGCGCAGCGGCTCGATCGCCTCGAGCACCTGGCCGCGGAGAGCGCGTAGCTCGGCCCAGCGATCCGCGAGTACGCTGTCTTCGCTTGCCGGGATTTCCGGCCACTCGAGCAGATGCACGCTGCCCCCATCCGGATAGCGCGTGCCCCACACTTCTTCCGCCGTGAACACCAGCACCGGCGCGGCGTAGCGCACCAGGGCCTGGAACAGCGTATCAAGCACCGTGCGGTAGGCCATCCGCTTGGGATCGCCCGCCGCGTCGCAGTAGAGGCTGTCCTTGCGAATATCGAAGAAGAACGCCGACAGGTCCTCGTTGCAGAAGTCGGTCAGGGCGCGGACGTATGTGTTGAAATCGAAGTCGGCGGTCGCTGCACGCAACGTCGCGTCGAGCTTGGCCAGCAGCGCGAGCACGTAGCGTTCGAGCTCGGGCATTTGCGCGACGTCGACCCGCTCGGCCTCGCCGAACCCATCCAGCGCGCCCAGCAGATAACGGAAGGTGTTGCGCAGCTTGCGGTACTGGTCGGCGACACCCTTCAGGATCTCGTCGCCGATGCGGTGGTCCTCGGTGTAATCGACCGACAGCGCCCACAGGCGGATGATATCCGCGCCGTTGGTTTCCATCACCTTGAGCGGATCGACGGTGTTGCCCAGCGACTTGGACATTTTCATGCCCTTGCTGTCCATCGTGAAGCCGTGGGTCAGCACCGCCTTGTACGGCGCGTGGCCGCGGGTGCCGCAGCTTTCGAGCAGGCTCGACTGGAACCAGCCGCGATGCTGGTCGCTGCCTTCGAGGTAGAGGTCCGCCGGCGGGCCGCTATAACCTTCAGGCCGGGTGAGCTCGGGCCAGCGGCCGCTGCCCAGCACGAACGCATGGGTGCAGCCCGAATCGAACCACACGTCGAGAATGTCGCTGACGCGCTCGTAGTCCGCGGCGGCATAGTCGCTGCCCAGGTATTCCTGCGCCCGCGCGTCCGACCACGCATCGACGCCGCCTTCGCGCATGGCGTTGACGATGCGGTCGTTCACCCCTGGATCGACGAGATACTGGTTGGTGCCCTTCTTCACGAACAGGGTGATCGGCACGCCCCAGGCGCGCTGGCGGGAGAGCACCCAGTCCGGCCGCCCTTCGACCATCGCGCGAATCCGGTTCTCGCCCTTTTCGGGCACCCAGCGCGTCTGAGTGATCGCGTCGAGCGCCGCCTCGCGCAAAGTGGGGGAAGCGCAGAGGGCTTCGTCCGCCGGATCGACCGCGCCGCCTTCGCCTTCCCAGCGCTTCTCGGCCGGGGTCTTGGGCGAAAGGTGGGTGAGCACGTTGTCCATCGCGACGAACCACTGCGGGGTGCAGCGGAAGATCACCTTCGCCTTGGACCGCCACGAGTGCGGGTAGCTGTGCTTGTAGTCGGCCGAGGCGGCAAGCAGGCCGCCGGCCTCACGCAAATCGGTGCAGATCGGCCCGTCCGGCGCGTTGAACTTGGGATTGATGACCGATCCCAGCCCGCCGAGCCAGGCCCAGTCAGCGCGATACTTGCCGTCGCCTTCCACCGCGAACTGCGGTTCGATGCCATGTGCCTTACACAACGCAAAGTCATCCTCGCCGTGG
>JBDSOM010000003.1:0-10966 GCA_039914785.1 Novosphingobium sp. | reverse complement strand
CGGTGGTTCCTTAGAAAATGAGGACGAAGCCCTGTTGTGGCGAGGGAAAGGTGGCCGTGATTTGCAAGGGGCCGGCCGCGATATCGGTCAGCACCGCCTCGCCGCCGGCCAGGAAGACCTGGACGGTGGGCACGCGGCCGAGCGGGTGCGGCAGGATCCATGTAGCGGCCAGCGCCGCATCGAGCCGCAACGGCGCGGAGCCGGGGCCTGGCGGCCCGGGCGGGCCGATCACCGCGGCGATGGCGGGGAGGGGATGGCGCTCCTGTTGCCGGGCCATCCCTGAGGGGCCGCGCCAGCGCAAGCGGATGCGGCGCTCGGGTGCGCGCCAGCGCAACGTCAGGGTCATGCCACCGCCGCCTTGCTCAGCGCGACGAACGCGGTCTGCTCGGTGATCTCTATCGCTCCGGCGAAAGTGAGGCGGGCATCGATGCCGTACAGCCCCGCGTCCAGCGCGGCGGTTGTGGCGCCGGCCAGCGACAAGGTCCAGCCGTCGGGCCCGCGCGATGCGACGGCGAGCGCGGTGCCCGCGTCTTCGTCGTCCAGTACCAGGCGGTTGCCGGCCACGCGGGCGGGTTTCATCCAGGCGGTCAGAGCCGTCACCTGGGCCGTGTCCCCCGTCGCCGCGTCCAGCGCGACGGCAAGGTCCTCGCCCACGCGGAATTCGCCGATTATGCCGTTCATGGTCGCTCCTCTTTGCACCGGGAGGCGAACGAACTGCGCGAACGCAGCGACGACTCGCGGCTAAGGGGAATCAATTACAACCGATATAACCGTGTAGGAAAGTGAAAAATAACCTAAAAGGTTCATTGTAACGTTTGGGCACTGACGATGTCCCAAGCCATGACGACTTGCCTCCGCAATATCCTGCCACCCTCCTTGCGCAGCGCGATCAAGCCGGGGCACAAGGAACTGGAGTATTCCGCTGGTCTGAGGCACGGAAATCTCTGGCTGGCTCGGCCGAAGCGCTGGCCGTGGCTGCCGTCCCCGATCACGCTGACGCAAGGTCAAGCGCTCGCTGGCCGCCCTCTGGCTGCAAGCGAGACGGTCGGCGCGCTTCTATGGGGCTGACCAATCGTCAACGAAGCTATTCGTATCGGATAGTCAGGAAAGTCCGAGGAGGACGGTCCATGCCGCCCAGTCGTGGTGGGCGCGGCAGGGATTGAACCTGCGACCCCACCCGTGTGAAGGGTGTGCTCTACCACTGAGCTACGCGCCCCGCCTTCGCGGAAGCGCGCCCTTAGGGAAATGCGCGCGAGTTGACAAGCGGTGACAGCCAGCGCCTGGTTGCCGCATCGCTTTTTGCGAAAAACCGGTTCCCACTTTTTCGCGCTATGCTTAAGGGCTCGATACATGACCGAAGAAACCGCATCCGCCGCCGAGAATATCGATGCTGCCGTCACCGCCGGCCCCGATGTTCCGCCCGATCACCTGGCGATCAGCCCGCGCAGCCCGTTCTTCGATGGTGACAAGCTGCAGCGCGGCGTCGGTATCCGTTTCAAGGGGGCGGTTCGCACCAATGTCGAGGAATACTGCATTTCCGAAGGCTGGGTGCGGGTCCAGGCCGGCAAGACGATGGACCGCAAGGGCCAGCCGCTGACGCTCAAGCTCACTGGGCCGGTCGAAGCCTGGTACGAGGATCTCGGCGAGAACCCGCCGATCGCCAAGCTGGACTAGTCCAGGGATTTTAGTCGAAGCGGGGCGAATCGCCGCGGGCGGCAATGACCGTCCGCCGCGAGCGGCTGGCGATGATCTCGCCGATCGGATCGGCGCTGCTGCGGGCAGAGCTCGCCGGCCCGACCCGGGCTTCTTCACCCAGCCTGGTGACGCTCGCCAGCTGCATGCGCGGCTCACCGTCTCGCCTGGTCGCGCGGGCCAGCGTGGTGCCGTCTTGCAGGCGCTTTGCCGGGCGGTTGTAGATGAAGCCCTGGACCGGCCAGTGCGTGCCGCCCAGGTTCTGGATCGGATCGAACCAGACCCGGACTTCACTCCAGTCGTTGTCGGGCGAGACGTCGATTGCGCGGACATTGTTCTCGATCTGCCCGCGGCGGCCGTTTATCGGCGACCAGTTGGCGTGGCGCAAAAGCACCGTGCGCGAATTGACGATCCGGCTCACCGCCGCGACATGCCCGAGGCGCATGCCGCCATGCGGTTTGAACGCCATGACCGCGCCGACCCGCGGGCGGAAGCCGCGTTCGTAGCGTTCGGCGGCCTGGCCCCACCAGGTCCAGGCATCGCCATAACTCTGGACGCCGGAAACCTGCCGGGCGTAGGGCACGCACTGTAGATAGGGCGGCAGTTGCGCCGATCCGCCGCCGGACACGCCGTCCGCCTCATCGGCCCAGGCGTTATCGGCACCGATCGCCGTGTCCGCCAGGACGGGCGCGGAAACCGCGAGCGCGAGGATCAGTCCTGCAAGAAAGTGCCGCCTCATAGTGCGTTAATCTGCCGACAAACGGTTAAATTCGCGTAAGCGGGTTTGGCTGGCGACGCCGCAAGGCTTGCGTTTGCGAGGGTTTGGCCCCACGCGCCGCGGTATGTCGACTACAACGCTACCCCAGGTCATCATCATCGGCCGGCCGAACGTCGGCAAGTCCACGCTGTTCAACCGCTTGATCGGCAAGAAGCTCGCGCTCGTCGACGACCAGCCCGGGGTAACCCGCGACCGCCGGTTCGGCGAGGCGCACTTGCTCGGGCTCGACTTCACGATCGTCGACACTGCAGGGTGGGAAGACGAGGATGCGGAGAGCCTTCCGGGCCGGATGCGCAAGCAGACCGAGGTCTCGCTTCAAGGTGCGGACGTTGCCCTGTTCGTCATCGATTCCCGCGCCGGGCTGACCCCGCTCGACGAAGAGATCGCCCGTTACTTGCGGCAGTCGAGCGTGCCGGTGGTGCTCGTCGCCAACAAGGCCGAGGGCAAGGCCGGCGACAGCGGGCTTTACGAATCGTTTTCGCTCGGCTTCGGCGATCCGGTCGCACTTTCGGCCGAGCACGGCCACGGCCTCGCCGACTTGTTCGAGGCGCTGCTGCCGCTGCTCGACGAAGGCCAGCGCGCTGCCGACCTGGAAGAGACCGATGAAGACGAAGAAGGCGGCCCGCTCAAGCTGGCGATCGTCGGCCGGCCGAACGCCGGCAAGTCCACGCTGATCAATGCGATCCTGGGCCAGGACCGGTTGCTGACCGGGCCGGAAGCAGGGATCACCCGCGATTCGATCGCGATCGACTGGGTGTGGAAAGATCCCAAGACCGGCGAAAGCCGCGACGTCCGCCTGATCGATACCGCCGGGATGCGCAAAAAGGCGCGCATCACCGAAAAGCTCGAGAAGATGGCCGTCGCCGATGCGAAGCACGCGGTCGATTTCGCCGAAGTCGTGGTGCTGCTGCTCGATGCTACCCAGGGCCTCGAACACCAGGATCTCAAGATCGCCTCGCACGTCCTCGAAGAAGGCCGCGCGCTGATTATCGCGGTCAACAAATGGGACGTCGCGGAAGGCCCATCCAGCTTGTTCAACGGCATCCGTTTCGCACTGGACGAGGGCTTGGCCCAAGTTAAAGGGGTGCCGCTGCTGACCGTCTCGGCGCGGACCGGCAGGGGCCTCGACACGATCATCGCCGCTGCTTTCGAAATCCGTGACGCTTGGTCGAAACGGGTGCCCACGGGCCTGCTCAATCGCTGGTTCGACGATGCGCTCGCCGCGAATCCGCCGCCCGCGCCAGGCGGCAAGCGGATCAAGCTGCGCTACATCACCCAGGCCAAGACCCGGCCGCCGGGCTTTGTGGTATTCGGGAGCAGGCTCGACCTGCTGCCCGAAAGCTACCGCCGCTATCTGATCAACGGCATCCGCCGCGAGCTCGGCCTGGATGCGGTGCCGATCCGCCTGCACTTGCGCAGCGCGAAGAACCCGTTCGCCCCGGAATAGCCCGTCCAACCTTGCCAGACGCGTGCTTTGCCGCGAAAGGCCCAGGTATGACCGAAGCTGAGATGATCGCCGCTGCCCAGACCTCGAAGGCCTGGCCGTTCGAGGAAGCCCGCAAGCTCCTCAAGCGCTTCCCGCAAGGGAAAGACGGCGCGCCGATGCTGTTCGAGACCGGCTACGGTCCTTCGGGGCTGCCGCACATCGGCACGTTCCAGGAAGTCCTGCGCACGACCCTGGTCCGCCGCGCTTACGAAACGCTGACCGCCGATGAATTTGGCAAGCCTGCGCCGACGCGGCTGGTGGCGTTCAGCGACGACATGGACGGCCTGCGCAAGGTTCCGGACAACGTGCCCAACAAGGCGCTGCTCGAGGCCAATCTCGGCAAGCCGCTGACGCGGATCCCCGATCCGTTCGGCACGTACGAGAGCTTCGCCCACCACAACAACGCGATCCTGCGTGAATTTCTCGACCGCTTCGGCTTCGACTACGAGTTCGTCTCCGCCAGTGACCGCTACAACTCGGGCGCCTTCGACGATGCGCTGAAGAATGTGCTGCGCCAGTACGACGCGATCCAGGCGATCATGCTGCCGACCTTGCGCGAGGAACGGCGCAAGACGTACTCGCCGGTGTTGCCGATTTCGCCGACCAGCGGTGTCGTGCTGCAGGTCCCGATCGAGGTGGTCGATGCCGAGGCCGGGCTCATTCGCTTCCAGGATGAGGGGCAAACGATCGAGCAGTCGATCCTTGGCGGCCAGGCCAAGCTGCAGTGGAAGGTCGATTGGGCGATGCGCTGGGTCGCCTTGGGCGTCGATTACGAGATGTGCGGCAAGGACCTGACCGACAGCGTCACGCAATCGGGCAAGATCGCCAAGGTCCTTGGCGGCCGCCGTCCCGAGGGCCTGATCTACGAGCTGTTCCTCGACGAGAATGGCGAGAAGATTTCCAAGTCGCGCGGCAACGGCCTGACGATCGACCAGTGGTTGACCTACGGCAGCGAGGAAAGCCTCGGCTTCTACCTGTTCCGCGAGCCGAAGAGCGCCAAGCAGCTCCACGTCGGCGTGGTCCCCCGCGCGGTCGACGAATACTGGCAGTTCCGCGAAAAGCTCAGCGAGCAGCCGATCGAGCAGCAGCTCGGCAATCCCGTGTGGCATCTGCTGCGAGCCAATGGTGCGGGCGCGGGCGGCGGCGACAAGCTCGCAGTAACGTACGGTTTGTTGCTCAATCTGGTCGGCGTTCTGGGTGCTGGCGCGACGCGCGATCAGGTCTGGTCGTATCTCGCCAATTACGTCGCCGAAGCGCGGCCCGAGGTGCATCCCGAGCTCGATGGGCTGGTGACGAGCGCGCTCGCCTACAACCGCGACTTCATCGCCCCGAGCTTGCAGCGGCGCAAGCCGGAGGCGGGCGAGGCGGCGGCATTGGCAGCGCTGGACGAGGCGTTGGCGTCGGCTTCCGATCATGCCACGCCTGAGGAACTGCAGAACCTTGTCTACGAGATCGGCAAGAACCCGGATTACGGGTTCGAGGCGCTGCGGGACTGGTTCAAGGCGCTTTACGAGACCTTGCTGGGATCGAGCCAAGGGCCGCGGATGGGAAGCTTCATCGCGCTTTACGGCGTCGCGAATACGCGGCGGCTAATCGGTGAGGCGTTGGGGTGAACCTCGCCTCTCCCCGCCGGGGAGAGGTAGCGCAGCTTGCTGCGTGAGAAGCTCGAAGCTGGGGGAGGTGTGGCCGTTATGCGCCGCATCGGCGTTGGCGGCCAATGGCACCTAACCCGAGGCGGTAATCCACCGCCCGATCTTCGCCTCCAGCACCGGCAACGGCATCGCGCCGCTATCGAGCACTTGTTCGTGGAACTGGCGGATATCGAAGCGCTCCCCCAGCGCTTTCTCCGCCTTGGTCCGCAGCCGCTGGATCGTCATCGCCCCCAGCTTGTAGCTGAGCGCCTGGCCGGGATTGGCGATGTAGCGCTCGACTTCGGAGATCGCGTCGGTCCGGCCCATGCCCGAGTTGGCCAGCATGTAGTCGATCGCCTGTTCGCGGCTCCAGCCCTTGGCGTGGATGCCGGTGTCGACGACCAGCCGCATCGCGCGCAGCATTTCGTCGTCGAGCGTGCCCCAGTGCTGCATCGGGTCTTGGTAGAAGCCCATCTGGTAGCCGAGCGTTTCGGCGTACAGCCCCCAGCCTTCGACGAAGGCGTTGTTCCCGCCGAACCGCTGGAAGTCGGGCAGCGACGCGTTTTCCTGGGCGCGGCTGATCTGGAAATGGTGCCCCGGAGCGCCCTCGTGGAGATACAGCGTCGTCATGCCGGTGAGGAACCGGCTCGGCAGATCGTACGTGTTGTAGAAGAACGTGCCGGGTCGGGAGCCGTCGGGCGAACCCTGGTTGTAACTGCCGCCGGCCTCATACTTCTCGCGGTATTCGGGGTACGGCTGGATGACGAGCGGGGTGCGCGGCCGGCGCAGGAAGAACCGCGGGATCTGGGCATCGACTGCCTTGGCGATAACTGCAAAGCCTTGGGAAAGTTCGTCTTTCGTTGTGGGGTGAAACCGCGGATCGGTGCGGATGTGGTCGAAGAACTGCCGTAGCGTGCCGGTGAACCCCATCTCGAGGCGGACGCCTTCCATCTCGCGCTGGATTCGCCTGACTTCGTTTGTCCCCAGGCGATGGACCTGGCCGGGATCGAGGCTCAGCGTGGTGTGGCGTTCGATCAGGCGGCGATAGAGCATGGCCCCGCCGCGCATGCCCGAAAGGCCCGGCTGGGCGCGTGCCGCGGGCAGATATTCGTCGCTCAGGAAGGCCCGCAGGCGGGCATACGCCGGCAGCAGGTCGCCCCGGACGACTTGCGCATAACTATCCTTCAACTGTCCCTGGAGCGCTTTGGGCATCCGCTCGGGAAACTGTCTGACCGGCGAGTAGAACGGCGAATCCTCAACCCCGAGCGCGGTCAGCGCGTCGATCTGGGCGATCATGTTGGTCACCGTCAGCCGCGATTCCAAGATGCCCGAGGCCATCCCCTGGCGGAACCGCATGATCGCCTGGTCGAGCACCTTGGCGAACGCCGCGTCGAGCTGTAGCGCCCGGCGATAGTCGCTCTCGGTGTCGTAGGCGACCGCGCCGCCGTGCGCCATCAGCGTCGAGAATTCGACCTGGAGGCCGCCGAAATGGTTGAGCGGACGCACCGCGGTCAGGGCGCGGATCTCGGGCTGCAGCCATGCGGCGTCCTGGCGCTTGGCCCACGCGAAGATGTCGTAGGACAGCTGGCGCGGCGGGGTCAGCTTGGTCCGGTCGATCGTGCGGAGCGCCTGCAAGCTGCGTTGGGCCGAGGCGAGGGCGAGGCCATCGAGCGCGTCGGTGAAGAGGAGGCCGAATGCGCTCGGATCAGGGATTTCGCCCCGATAGAGCCGCTCGAGCGGATCGACCTCCTGCTCGCGCCGGGCGTCCTCGGCGAAGATCAACGCCAGCTTGCTGTCCTCGTCGCGGACGGCGGGGGAGCCTGTGAGCGCGGTTTGGGCGAATGAGGTTTGGGCGAATGAGGTTTGGCCTGGCGAGGTTTGGCCTGGCGAGGTTTGGGCTGGCGCCGGTGTAGAGAAGGGGAGCGTGGCGAGAAGCGGCAAGATGGCCCGGACTAAAGGTCGCATCAGGGGTTAACGCCCCAAGGGCGCGTCCGGTACCATTTGGTGATGATATATTTCGTGCCCCGGACCACGGGGTTGCCGGCGTGGAGCGTCATGATGTTGGGCTCGCCATCGGGCGACATGTTGTTCCACACCAGCAGCGAGCCGCGCTGCGGCCAACTGGAGAAATCGAGATAGGGAAACTCGGTCGCGCCGCCTTCCGCAACGTCGCTCAGGTAGATCATCGCAGTCCAGCTGCGCTGCCCGCCCTGGTTGGATTCGGTTGCCCAGTATTCGCTGTCGGTCGGAAACCAGTCGCAGTGCAGCTTGAATTCCTGGCCGGCTTCATAGCGCTGCCCCTGCACGGTCTCGCCCCAGCTGCCGTCGAGCCCGAGCAAGTCGTCGAGCCGCCGGGTGACCATCCGCACGAACGGATCGGCCGGATCGACGTCGCCCGAGTAGCTCGTCCGCGCGCCGCTGTCGTAACTCGTCGAATAAAGCGTCGAGGGTTTTGCCACGGAGTCGATCATCGCGGTGAAGCGGTCGCATTCGCCCGGGCTCAGGAAGCCCGGCAGGGTGAACAGTTCGGCCTGCTCGACCGGAATCCTGGCTATCGCCGGATCGGCGCTCAGCCGGGCGCCGACCCGTTCGCCGACGCGCACGAGCGCGGCGCGGTCGGGATTCGGCGCAGTCTTGGCGGGGGAAGGTTTCGATTTGGCCACGTGTCCGCAGCGCTAACGGCCCCGCGTGGGCGGGGGCAAGCCTTTCGTGGACTGCGTGAACAAAAAAAGGGCTCCCGTTGTTCAACGGGAGCCCTGATTTGCCGGTCCACTCAACCGGCAACCTTCCGGTAGGGAAAGGGGAAAACCCTTACCAGAAGAAGTTGTTGATCACATCGACCACCTGGCCCGAGTAGATGTCCACCAGCAGCGCGTCGTCGTAATAGCGCACCCAGCGATAGGGGCCGTAGGCTTCCGGCAGGCGGTAGTAGCTGGGGTCGTTGATCCAGTAGTTGTTGCTGTAGAACAGCGGCTGCAGCCTGAAGCCGATGCTTAAGCGGCGGTAGCTCCAGTTGTTATACGGCGACGAGTAGCGTCCCAACCGGAATACATTGCGATTGCTGTTCCGGTAGCTCGACCAGTCGTAGCGGTTATCCCGGCGCCAGTTGTTGTTCCACTGGCGGTTGCCGCCGTTATTGCCGGTCCAGCGATTGCCCTGCCCACGGTTGTCGCCGCGAGCCTGGTTGCGATCATTGCCCTGCCAGCGGTTGTCACCGCGGGCCTGGTTGCGATCGTTGCCTTGCCAGCGATTATCGCCGCGCGTCTGGCTGTTGTTATCGCCTTGCCAGCGATTGTTGTCGCTGCCGCGAGTGCCGCCGTTCGAGTTGCCGCGTTGCCAGTCCCGACGTTGGACTTCCTGACGTTGGACTTCCTGACGCTGGACTTGCGCGCGCTGTACTTCCTGGCGCTGGACACCGTCGGCGCGGCCCGGCGTGCCGCCGCGGTTCCAGCCCTGCTGCTGCTGCTGCCGCGGTTGCGGTGGCCGCTGGACGTTCTGCTGTTCGCTGGCCTGGCCTCCGTCGCGACGTTGGGCGCGAGCGCCATCACCGCCACCACGGTTGCCGTCCCGGCGTGGCTGTTGCGCTTGGGCCTGAGCCTGAGCCTGGGTCGAAGCCTGAGCCTGGGGCGCAGATTGCTGCTGTTGACGCCACATCGGCCGGCCGCCGTCCTGGGCGGACGCCGCCATCGGCGCAAAGACCGTAAGTGCGGCCGCCAGAGCGGCAAAACCGCTCGATTTCATGAAAGAATTTACGGCCATGCCGCTCTCCATCCTCAGCTGCCGCGAGATGCGGCGTGTTGAGACCGAAATAGGCGAGTCGCGCTGTCGGCACGCTGAATGGAGCGCGTGGCCTGCCGTTCAGGTTCGCATCTTCGACCACTGCACGACGGTTCGCTATTTCGAAATCGACCCCCGGTGCAGCGATGCACGATGCCTGTCATGCCAGGCTTGACGGAATTTCCGTCATGCACTACATGACACTTGGTGGAAATCGAAAGCATTCGGAACAAGGCGCTCAGGCGATTTGCCGAAACCGGGAATGCGAAGGGCGTCATTGAACCCGAGCGTATCCGGCGGATGCTGGCCTATATCGCTATGGCCAGGACAATCGAAGAATTCGAAGTTCCGCCCAATTTCGGATTCCATGCCTTGGGCGGGGACCGCAAGGGCCGCTTTGCCATGACGGTCACGAAGAACTGGCGCCTGACATTCACCATGATCGACGAGCAAACGGTCGCCGATCTCGATCTTGAGGATTACCACTGATGGCGATCAAGCTGCATCCATCGATGTTCGTGCACCCGGGGCCGTGGCTCAAGGCGGAGATCGTCGAACCCTTCGGCATGACTGTGACCGATGCGGCCGCGCATCTCGGTGTCAGCCGCCAGAACTTGTCCATGCTGCTCAACGGCCACGCCGCGCTGTCGGCGATGATGTCGCTGCGCTTCGAAAAGGCCTTCGGCATTTCGGCGGACACGCTCCTGCGGATGCAGGCCGCTTACGATCTGGCGCAGGCGCGGGAGCGGGCGGGGGAGCTTAAGGTGGAGCGGGTGAAGGAGGCGGCTTGAGAGTACCGGCCGCTTAGCGGCCCGCAAGCACATCGAAGAACTTGCGACTGGACACTCATATCCAGTGAAGAGCATATCGTCCTGGATGCCTCGCCGATGAAGCGGTGCGACGTCGGGTTCCTTCGGGGCATCCAGCAGTGCTGGCATTTTGCCACCCATCTCCCGCACCTGCGCGCCGGTGTAGACTGTCTCCCCATTCGAGCCGACCACTTGCCGCCGCCGGCGACAAGTCCATACCCTGCGCCTCGCTACCGCTTGCCAGCGCAGCGGCCAGCAAGAGGGCGACGGCAAAGCTCACCTGGTCAGCTTCTTGTACGCCAACCTCGTCGGACGATCCGCGGCGTCGCCCAGGCGGCGGCGCTTGTCTTCTTCGTAGGCTGCGAAGTTGCCTTCGAACCATTCGACGTGGCTGTTGCCCTCGAAGGCGAGGATGTGGGTGGCCAGGCGATCGAGGAAGAAGCGATCGTGGCTTATGACCACGGCGCAACCGGCGAAGTTCTCGATCGCTTCTTCGAGCGCGCGCAACGTTTCGACGTCGAGGTCGTTGGTCGGTTCGTCGAGCAGCAGGACGTTGGCGCCGGATTTGAGCATTTTTGCCAGATGCACGCGGTTGCGCTCACCGCCTGACAGTGCACCGACCTTCTTCTGCTGGTCGGCGCCCTTGAAATTGAACGACGAGCAATAGCCGCGCGAATTGACCTCGCGCTTGCCGAGCAGAATGAGTTCGTTGCCGCCGGAAATTTCCTCCCAGACCGACTTCTTGCCGTCGAGATCGTCGCGCGACTGGTCGACATAACCAAGATGCACGCTT
>JBDSOM010000122.1:0-6229 GCA_039914785.1 Novosphingobium sp. | reverse complement strand
CTAAGTCGCTCGCTTGATCGGGAGCGGCCTTGTGATCGGATCGGTTGACAGCATCGGTGACGAGATCACCACCGGTTGGAAGCTGGTGTACATCGTGCTCCAGCTGGCGACCTTCGTCGGGCTGGCTTACGCGACTTACGAAACCGCCGGGCTGGCCCGCGCCGCGGTGGCCGTCGCGTGGGTCCTCATGGCGAGCGCGCTTCTCTTCTCGCTATTCCTCGCGCCGAAGACGGCGGCGGAACTCAGCCAGCGGCACGAGATGATGGTGGCCGCGCGCGCGGCGCACGAGCAGGTCGAAGAGCTGTTCTCGATGACCGACATGCTCCAGGCCGCGGAAGACCACGAGGATGCGGGCGCGGTGCTGATGGCCACCGCCCTGCGGCTGCTGCCGAGCTTCGGCGGCGCGCTCTACGTCTTCAACAATTCGCGTGACCGGCTCGATCTCGCCAAGAGCTGGAACACCAGCGAAGCGTTCCACCCCGCCGAGACGTTGCTGCCTGGCAATTGCTGGGCGCTGAAGCGCGGCAAGCCCCATGTCAATGACGGTGTCGCCGGGACGCTGTGCTGCATGCATCACATCGGCGCCGCGGCGACGATCGAAGTGCCGATGCTGGCGCGCGGCCAGGTCCACGGCCTGGTCATGCTGGCGCTCGAAGCCGAGGATGCTTTCGGCCAGCTGAAGACGGTCGGCCGCCTTGCCGGCGCCATGGCCGATTCGATGTCGCTGGCGCTGTCGAACATCGCGCTGCGCGAGAAGCTGCGCACGCAGTCGCTGCGCGATCCGCTGACCGGGCTGTACAACCGCCGCTACATGGAAGACGCGCTCGAGCGCTATGTCAGCCTCGCCGAGCGTAGCGGGGCGGCGACGACCGTCCTGATGATGGACCTGGACAACTTCAAGCGGCTCAACGACCAGCTTGGCCACGCCAAGGGCGACGCTGTGCTCCGCGACGTCGCCGCGCAGCTGGTCGGCGGACTGCGCCCCTCGGACGTGGTGTGCCGCTATGGCGGCGAGGAGCTGATGGTCATCCTGCCCGACTGCGGAATGGAGGACGGCCGGATAAAGGCCGAAGCATTGCGCCTGCGGGTCGAAGGGCTGACCGAAGTACACGAAATTCCGATCAGCGTCTCGATCGGCATAGCCTCGATCCCCGCGACCTCGACCTCGGTGGTCGATCTCGTCGCGATGGCCGATGCCGCGCTTTACGAAGCGAAGCGGGATGGGAAGAACCGCGTTGTCTCCGCCGAGAAACGCGGCAGCGCCCGCGACGACGGCCCGCGTCTTTCGGCGCTAGGTTAGGGCTCTAATTCACCAGGAACACCACATAGCCGCGGAACTCGGGATCGCTTTCCAGGCCCGCCGGCGCCTTCCAGTCCCCGCCCTCGACCAGGCCGACCCGGTAAGGGATCGGCAACCGGATGAGCGAGGCCAGATAGTGTTCGTAGCCGGGGATCGTCCGGCGTCCCTGGTAGGTCTGGATCACCACTTCGTCGATCACGCCGCGCAGTCGCGCGAGTTGTGCCGCGTCGCCGTTCGCGCTCCAGTCCATCAATCCGGTCACCGACAGGCGATATCGGGCCGGTAACCGCCGCCGCAGATCGGCAAGGAACGCCGCATAGCGATCGAGCCCGCGCGTATGGGCATCGAAATCGATCTGCACCCCGGCCAGCCGCGTGCCGGCATCCTCCCACTTCGCCGCATCGGCCAGCATCTGGCGATAGACGGGCTCGGCCCAGTCAAGCCGCTCGGTCCTAAGCGTCAGCCAGACTTCGGCATGGCGGACCCGCGGAACCTGGGGCCGCAGCGGAACGATCCGGGTGTTGTCGCCGGCGCGGACCTCCCCATCGAGAATGTAGATCGTTCTGGCCCGCTCCAGCGCAGGCGGTGGGCGCACTCCGGCCCACAGGAAGAAGGCGTCGTAGCGCGCGGGATCGACGCGGGTCGGGGCTTCGCTGGCGCACGCCGTCAGCAGGGCCAGCGGGGCCAGCAAGACCAGGCCCGGCGCGAACACCCAGCGCCGTACGCTCACCAGTAGTAGCGCAGCGTCTTCGCCCACTCGCTGGCCGGGTAATCACGCTTGAGCCGCTGGAACCAGGCCTGGCGCTGGCCGGTCGGCACGTCGGTTCCGCCGCACGAGTTGTTGCCGTTGGGGGCATAGCAATTGACCGCGCGGTAGAGCGCATAAGCCTTTTCGTTGGGGCCCGCCGCCGGATCGGCGATCACCGCGTCATAAAGCCCGGCGCGCGGCGTCATCCGCCCCCGGAATGCCGTGGCCGAGCCGCCGAGTTCGTCGGGCTTGGGGGCTGTGCTGTAGCGGCCATAATCGTCGAAGCCCTTGATCCGGTAGAAATCGCCCAGGCACAGCAGCGCCTTGGGATCGCGCGGATTGCGTGCCAGCGCTGCGACCGATTTCGCCAGCGGCGCGCACGGATAACCGTCGGATGCCGCGCCGGTACGAAACACCCCGACCGGGATCGTGCGCTGCGCCTGGAGGCTCCACATCCCACCCTCGGCCGGGGCAGCGGCCCGCGCGAGCGCGACGTCGGCCAGAAACCCCGCGTAGTCGCCGTACTGGAGCTGCTTTTGCAGCAGCGTGAACACCGCGACATCGCGCTCGTGCTGCGGGCGGTCGGCACGCTTGGCCTGGGCGCGCAGCAGATCGGCGCCGGCGACGTTGATCAGCAGGATCTCGCGGATACTGCGGTCCCCGATCGGCGATCCCACCGCGAAGACGTCGGCGAGCTTGCCCGCGCGCTCCCAGTTGAGCGCCAGGCCCAACTCGATCACCGGGCGCTGGTAGGGCCCGGTCGCGCCGTTCAGCATCTCGCGCCAGAACCCCGCCTCGTTGCGATCCTTGAGCGCCGCCAGCGCCTGGCCGCGCAGCACCTGCCGACTGAACTGGACGGGGGTGAAGGTCGCCGCGCGGGCGTTGTCGGGCAGGAGTTGCAGGACCCGGCGCGGATCCTTTGCGACATAGAACGCGTGGTTCGCCTGGACGAACCCGAACAGGTCCGCCCGGCCGGCGAAGCGCGGCTCCTGCGCGGCGATCTGGGCCAGCGTTATCACCGCCGGGCGCTCGGCGTTGGCGGTGTCCCCCGGTTCGCTTTCGCTCGGCCGCATCATCATCAGGTCGATCGTGGCGAGCAGCAGCGGTCCGTCCACCGCGCCTTGCGCCGCCGTGGTCGTGAGTAGCTTGTTGTCGATCTCCTGGACCAGCTCGAGCGCGCCCGCCTTTGCGGCCGGCGTGGCGGCGAGCAGGCGCTCGTACTCGCGCGAGAGCCCGGCCACGTCGCCGCCGAGCCACAACGCGCGCCGGACCAGCCCTTGCGCCGAATCCGCGTAACGCCCCGCGGCATAGCGCTTCAGGTAGTCGGCAAAGCCGGCCTGCGCGCGGGCGAGCGCCGGCTTGTCGACTTTGGCGGGCCCGGCGAAATAGCCGTAGTCATCCTCGAACGCCGCGGCCTGCGCGGCGTTGAGCTCGGTGCGGGGGAGCATGTAGGCCGCCGTCTCCGCCAACCACGGATCGCGCGACGCCTTCAACTGCGAAAAACCCCGCCGCGCCCCTTCCCACTCGCCAACGTAGAACGCGTTCGCTGCACGAAGATACCCAAGATACTCCCGCCCCGAAGCGCTCGCGACCACCGGCCACACCGGCGCGGCACCTGCCACATCGGGCGCATTGCAAGTCTGCCCAAGGATGGCGCGGGCCGAGACGAGCGCGGCAAGTTCGGCGGCCGGCACCCCGCGATTGGCCCGCATCGCCGCTCCGAACGGGGCGTCACCCGCAGTCACGCTGATGCAGCGCGAACCATAATGATCGGCGGACTGGCCCGCGTCGACCGCATCCTGCCGGTAAAAGGCTAAGCCCAAGGCGCTCCAGCCGAGGAAATTGTGGCCGGACCCAAGGTCCTCCTCGTCGCTCGATGGCGGGTACGACAGTCCTGCGGTTCCAAGGCCCTGACGATCGCGGAGCAAATAGAACAGGTTCACCCGGCTATCGTTGCCGGGTGCCAGGACCGCGGTATTGTTGCAGCCATAACTGCCGTTAGACAGCTTCCAGACGGGATCGCAGCTATAATCGCCGCTGGCCTGCACCACTGCGACAGGGGCAAGCAAAGCAATGGCCGAAACCGCTACCCGGACCAGACGCTGCATTCGCACTCTCCTTGACGACGACCGCCGCTAGATTTCAGTCCGTTGGCGCGACTGGCAAGGAAAAACGAGTGGAGGGGCGCCGATCATCGGCTTGTCGCGGCGCGCACTTCCTGCAAGGTTCCACATACTGAACAATCGGGGAGAGGATTGACATGAATTGGCGCACGCCCTTGCGCGGCCGCGGCAAGGCCTTGTTGTTCGCCATGGGCGCTGGCATCACCCTGATCCCGCACCTTGCCATGGCGCAGTCAGCGGCCCCCATCAGGACAACGGCACCGGTAGCCGTTCCGGATCAAGCCCCCATCCCGCTGCGCCCGGCCATCCCAAACGCTTTGCCGGAGCAGCTGGAGCTGGCTGGCACCGGGTATGCCGGCGTTCGCAACGTCGTCAATCCGACGCTGACGCCGTTTCTGCCCGACCCGGCCAAGGCGACCGGCGCTGCGGTAATCGTCGCGCCTGGCGGAGCTTTCCGGTTCCTCTCGATCGAAGCCGAGGGATACTCCGTCGCGCGTTGGCTGGCCGACCACGGCATCGCCGCGTTCGTCCTAAAGTATCGCACCGTTCCCGTACCTCGCGACCAAGCTGGCTATCAGGCTGCCCTCGCCGACTTCATGCGCAACCGCGGGCCCGATACGGGGCGGCCGCTCGGCGCGCCGCCCGAGGCGGTGGAAGACGGGCAGGCTGCCGTCCGGCTGCTCCGCCAGCGCGCAGCCGAATGGAAGATCGACCCGCAGAAGATCGGATTCGCCGGTTATTCGGCCGGGGCAATGACCGCGCTCGGCGTGGGCCTGGCTCCAGAAACGGACGCGCGGCCCAACTTCATCGCCCCGATCTATCCGCCAATGGGGGGGCGGCCCGTTCCGAACGACGCTCCGGCCATGTTCCTGGCGATCGCGCTCGACGATCCGCTGTTCGCGAAAGGCAAGCCGCTCGGCCTGATCCAGTCGTGGCGGGATGCCGGCCGGCCGCTCGAAGTCCATCTGTATGAAAAAGGCGGGCACGGCTTCAGCATGCGACCGGGAATGCACGCCGGCGCGCTCGTGCTGCCCGAGTTGGTCGCCTGGATGAAGGACCACGGCATCGTGAAGCCATGATCAAGGCCGCATAAATGGAAAAAGGGCCGCGATCGCTCGCGGCCCTTTTTTTTAGCGACGTACCGAAGTGATCAGTCGTCGGCCTTCAGGAAAGCCGGCATGTGATCGGGGTTGCCGCCTTCGTCACGGCTGGGACGATCGCCACCGCCTTCACGGCGGGGACCACGATCACCGCCACCATCCCGGCGCGGGCCGCGATCGTTGCTGCGCGGACCCCGACGGTCGCCACGATCGCCACCAGGACGGTCGCCACCCGGACGATCGCCGCGCGGTTCGCGTGCTTCGCGGGCCGGGCGGGTGTCTTCCAGGGTTTCGCCGGTTTCCTGATCGACAACGCGCATCGACAGGCGAACCTTGCCGCGCGGATCGATCTCGAGGACCTTGACCTTCACGGCCTGGCCTTCGCTGACCACATCGGTCGGCTTTTCAACGCGCTCGTTCCGCATTTCGGACACGTGGACGAGACCGTCCTTGCCACCCATGAAGTTCACGAAAGCGCCGAAGTCGACGATGTTGACGACCTTGCCGTCGTAGACCTTGCCGACTTCCGCTTCCTCGACGATGCCAAGGATCCAAGCGCGGGCCGCTTCGATCTGGGCCGGGTCGGACGAGCTGAGCTTGATCAGGCCTTCGTCGTCGATGTCGACCTTGGCGCCGGTTTCGGCGACGATCTCGCGGATAACCTTGCCGCCGGTGCCGATGACTTCACGGATCTTCGACTTGTCAATCTGCAGCGTCTCGATGCGCGGAGCGTGAGCCGAAAGCTCGGTCCGGGCCGAGCCGAGCGCCTTCTGCATTTCGCCCAGGATGTGCGCGCGGCCTTCCTTAGCCTGGTCCAGCGCGGCCGAGAAGATCTCGCGCGTGATCCCGGCGACCTTGATGTCCATCTGCATCGTGGTGATGCCTTCGGACGTGCCGGCCACCTTGAAGTCCATGTCGCCGAGGTGATCCTCGTCGCCGAGGATGTCGGACAGCACGG
>JBDSOM010000044.1:0-13226 GCA_039914785.1 Novosphingobium sp. | reverse complement strand
TCTAAGGAACCACCGCGATGAAAGTCATGAACGGACTGGACCTCCAGGCCCAGAAGATCACCAACCTGGCCGACCCCAGCGCGAATGCCGACGCGGCGAACAAGCAGTACGTCGATAACGTCGCCCGCGGGCTCATGTGGAAAGCGCCGGTGCGCGCGGCCACGACGACCAACGTCACGATCAGCGCGCCAGGGGCGACCCTCGACGGCGTAACGCTGGCGGCGACCAATCGCGTGCTGCTCAAGAACCAGACCACGGCGGCGGAGAACGGCATTTACGTCTGGGCGGCCAGTGGGTCGCCGCTGGTCCGGGCAACCGATGCCGATACGAACGGCGAGCTCGCCCCGGGCACAGCGGTCAGCGTCGGGGAAGGCACGGCGGGCGCCGACAAGGTCTTCGTCATCATCTCCGACGCCGCGATCACGATCGGCACGACCGCGCAGACCTGGGGGCAACTGGGAGGCGCGGGCAGCTATTCGGCGGGCAACGGGATCAGCGTCGCGGGGTCGGTAATCAGCGCGGTCGCCCAGGTGGGTGGCGGGGTCAGCGTGAATGCCGGCGGGATCGCGCTCGACGCCTCGATTGCCGCGCGTAAATACAGCGCCAGTATCGGCAATGGCGCGGCCACCTCGATCGCGGTCACCCATGGCCTGGGCACGAAGGACGTCGCGGTGAGCCTGCGCCAGAACGCGGACGATGCCGCAGTGTGGACCGATTGGGTCGCCACCGACGCCAACACCGTCACTCTGGCGTTCGCCGCGGCCCCGGCCAGCAACGCGCATCGCATCACGGTGATCGGCTGATGGACGTCCTGAACGGCCTCGACCTGCACGCTCGCAAGATCACCAGTCTCGCCGACCCGACCAACGCGCAAGACGCCGCGACCAAGGCCTATGTCGACGCCCAGGGCGGTGGCGGCGGCTCGGGCTGGGTCCAGGTCGGTTCGACCGTCAACACGGCTAGCGGAGCGACTGCATCTTTCTCCGCGATCCCGGCGATATACTCCGACCTGATGCTGGTGTTCGAGGGGGTGAGCCACAACAACGGCAGCAGCACGAGCTTCACGCTCGAACTGTCGGACAACAACGGCACGAACTGGACCACGGCCGTTGCGCTGACCTCAGGCGCGATTGCCAATACCGAAACCTTGTATGGCCGCATTGATGCATCCGGATACCGGTTTCCGGCTGGCGCCATTGGCACTTATCTCACCAACCTCACCGCCGATCGCACCATGAACGTGGCGGCCAGAGCTCTGCCCTGGCGGATCGCCGGGGGTATCGACGCGATCCGCATCGGGGTCAGCGCCGGCGCGTTCGACGCCGGGACGATCAAGTTGTTTGCGCGGGGCTAGCGCATCGCGCCAAAAAGTGGGAACCGGTTTTTGGCAAACAGCGATGCGACAACAAATAGATAGAGCGGGTGGCGTGATTCAGATTTCACGCTGCCCGCTTTAGGGCGCCCGTCGGACGCGCCCAACCTTGCGCGCATTGGAGCGAGGCGGCATAGCGCGGCGATGCAAGATATCCGCCTGATCCGCGACAATCCCGAAGCCTTCGACGCCGGCCTGGCCCGGCGAGGAGCCGCGCCCGCTGCCGCAGCGATCCTGGCGCTCGACAGCCAGCGGCGCGCGGTCGCGACGCGGATGCAGGAGGGGCAGAACCGCCGCAACGAGGCCTCCAAGGCGATCGGCGCGGCGATGGGCCACGGAGCCCAGGACGAAGCCGACGCGCTGAAGGCCGAAGTCGCCGAACTCAAGCAGACGCTGCCGGCGCTGGAGCAGGAAGAGCGCGAACTGAGTGCCGGGTTGCATGATATGCTGTCCGGCTTGCCCAACCTGCCCATCGCCGAAGTCCCCGAAGGCGAGGACGAAGCCGGCAACGTCGAAGTGTCGCGCTGGGGCACCCCGCGCGTGTTCGAGTTCACCGCAAAGGAGCACGCCGATCTCGGCCCGGCGCTGGGCCTCGACTTCGAAACCGGCGCGCTGATCTCGGGCGCGCGGTTCACGTTCCTGCGCGGACATATGGCCCGGCTGCAGCGGGCGATCGCGCAATTCATGCTCGACACGCAGACCGCCGCGCACGGCTATGTCGAATGCGCTCCGCCGCTGTTGGTACGGGAAGAATCGTTGTTTGGCACCGGTCAGCTGCCCAAGTTCGCCGAGGACAACTTCCAGACCACCGATGGCCGCTGGCTGATCCCCACCGCCGAAGTCAGCCTGACCAATTCGGTGCGCGAGCAGATCCTGACCGACGCCGAGCTGCCGATCCGCATGACCGCCCTCACCCCGTGCTTCCGCTCCGAAGCCGGCGCGGCGGGCAAGGATACGCGCGGCTACATCCGCCAGCACCAGTTCGAAAAGGTCGAGCTCGTCACCGTCTGCCGCCCCGACCAGTCCGAGACCGAGCACGCGAAGATGGCCGAGGCGGCCGAGGCGATCCTCCAGGCGCTGGACTTGCCCTATCGCAAGATGCTGCTGTGCGCGGGCGACATGGGCTTCACGGCTCGGAAGACGTTCGATCTGGAGGTCTGGCTGCCGGGCCAGCAGGCCTACCGCGAGATTTCCAGCATCTCCAACTGCGGTGATTTCCAGGCGCGGCGGATGAACACGCGGTTCCGGCCAGCCAAAGACGATGGAGCCCAGAAGAGCACCGAGTTCGTCCACACCCTCAACGGCTCGGGCCTGGCGGTGGGCCGCACCCTTGTCGCAGTGCTGGAGAACTACCAGCAGGATGATGGCTCGGTGGATGTGCCGCCCGCGTTGCTGCCTTATATGGGCGGCGTAACGCGGCTCGTTGCCCAAGGATAGAACTGACAATGCGCATTCTCCTGACCAACGACGACGGGATCAACGCGCCGGGCTTGTGCGTGCTCGAAAAGATCGCGGCGCAGCTCTCCGACGACATCTGGATCTGCGCCCCGTCCGAGGAGCAATCGGGCGCTGGCCACTCACTGACGCTGACTCGCCCGGTGCGCTTGCGCCAGCATGCAGAGCGGCGGTTCTCGGTCACCGGCACTCCGACCGACGCGGTGACGATCGCGCTGCGCAAGGTGCTGCCCGAACCGCCCGACCTGATCCTCTCGGGGGTCAACCGCGGCGCGAACCTTGGCGACGACGTGACCTATTCGGGCACCGTCGCGGCGGCGATCGAAGGGGCGCTGGCCGGCATCCGCTCGATCGCGCTGAGCCAGGTCTATTCCAAGGAAGGCATGGCCGACACCGTGCCGTTCGGCGCGGCGGAAGAATGGGGTGCCAAAGTGCTGCGGCCCCTGCTCACCACGCCGTTCGCCGATCGCACCCTGGTCAACGTCAACTTCCCGCCGATCGAGGCCGCGCGAGTGCAAGGCATCCGCGTCGTGCGCCAGGGCTTCCACGATTATGCCCGGGGCTCCTTGGTCGAAGGCACCGATCCGCGTGGCTATCCCTACTACTGGTTCGGCCTCCACGGGATCGAGCACACCCACGGCAGCGCCACCGACCTTGAGGCGATCGCCGACGGGTTCGTCTCGGTCACGCCGCTGCAGCTCGACCTCACCCACAACGGGTCGCTGGCCGAACTAGCCGGACGCTACGAACTGTGAAGTGCGCAGGCCTGCTTGCCGTCCTCGCGCTGGTGCTTATCGCTGCCGCCCCCGAGCAGGGGAGACCCGAGCAGGAGAGCGAGCACACGGTGAAGGCCCGCGAGACGTTGCACGGCATCGCCAACCGCGCTCAGGTATCGCGAGAGGCGATCATCGCCGCCAACCGCTTGGAAGCGCCGTTCACGGTGCGGACGGGTCAGGTCCTGGCGATCCCGCGCACCCGCCGCCACCGCGTGGTCAAGGGCGACACGGCGTTCAACCTATCCTGGCGCTACGGAGTGTCATGGCCCGACATCGCGGTCGCCAACAACCTGGCGGCCGACGCTACGCTGCGGCGCGGGGACACGCTGCTTATCCCCAGCGTGATCCCGCCCCGGCGCGACGAGCCGGCTGCCTCGCCTGGGACCTCGCCCTCAACCGCTGGGGCGCGCTTCGCCTGGCCCCTCAGCGGGACGGTTCGCCGGAGCTATGCCAAGTCCGGGCGCGCCGCGCATCCGGGAATCGACATCGTCGCCCGCGCGGGCACCGCGGTTCGCGCCGCCGCCGCCGGCAAAGTCATTTTCGCCGGCAATGAGCCGCAGCAGTACGGCAACCTGGTGGTGATCGATCACGGCCAGGGCTGGCACTCGGCATATGCGTTTCTCGACCGCGCCACGGTGCGCGAGGGCGAGCAAGTCCGCGCCGGCGAACGCGTCGGCCTGGTCGGCCGCACCGGACGGGCGACGCGCGACGAGCTCCACTTCGAAGTGCGGCGCGACAACCGCCCGGTCGATCCGGCGCCGCTCCTGCCTGTTCCCCAATAATGGGGCGCGAATGATCAAGCCGCGGCCCGATTTCCGCTTCCGGCCGCTCCGCCGGGCCACCACGATCCCGGTCTGGGCCGACGCGGGCATCCGCCTTTCGGGCGCGCTCGTGCTGATCCTGTTCGTCGTGCTGATCCACTGGACCGACCGGACGGGCCTGGTCGACCACCACGATGGGCATATCAGCTTCCTCGACGTCGTCTATTTCACGATGATCTCGATCACCACGACCGGGTTCGGCGACATCGCCCCCGTCAGCGACCGATCGCGTTTGATCGAGGCGGTGATCGTCACCCCGATCCGCTTCGCGGTGATCTTCATCTTCGTGGGGACGGCCTACAATTTCCTGATCAAGCATAGCTGGGAGAAATGGCGCATGAAGCGGATCCAGGAACGGCTCGATGGCCACATCGTGGTGCTGGGCTTCGGGATCAGCGGGGCCCAGGCGGTCGGCGAACTGATCGAACGCGGCACCGCGCCCGAGCGGATCGTGGTGATGGACCCCGATGCGGAGCGGCTGACGTGCGCCGAAGCGCTCGGCTGCAACGTGATCGAGGGCGATGCCAGCCGCGACGAATCGTTGGTCGCGGTGCGGATCGACCGGGCCGCCAGCGTGCTCGTCTCGGCCGGCCGCGACGATGCTTCGATCCTGATCGTGCTGACCGTCCGGCATCTCGCACCCGACGTTCCGATCAGCGTCGTGGTGCGCGCCGAAGACAACGAGAACCTGGCGCACCAGGCTGGCGCGAACAATGTGATCAACCCGGTCCGCTTTACCGGGTTACTACTCGCGGGATCGGCCAAGGGCTCGCACATCGCCGATTACCTGGCGGATTTAGCCTCGGTATCCGGCAAAGTGCAGTTGATCGAGCGCGAGGCCCTGCCCGAAGAAATCGGTCGTCCGCTCGATGCGCTCGCCAGCGGCGGCCGGGGTTTGCGGATCTATCGCGGCGGCGTGCCGATCGGTTTCTGGGAAGACGGCGCCCGCGCGATCCAGTTCGGCGACATGATCGTCGAGATCGCCCCGACTTGTGCTGCCGAGGACTAGCTAAGCGCCCAGAACACCGTGCCGGTGGCGAGATAGACGACGATCCAGAAGCCGCTGTCGATCAGCGCTTCGCGCAGGCGCAGGCGCTGGCGCGAATAGCTGATCCACAGCGCCGGCGTGATGAAGGCGACCGCGACTCCGCCAGCTTGCATCCAGAACAGCCAGGGCTTGGCAGCCAGCGTCTCCGGGCCGATCCGGGCGTAGTTGTGCGCCAGCATCACCGCCGACACCGCCTGCAGCAGGACTGCCACCAGCATGCCCCGCACCGGTCCGCCGCGCTGGCCCTGCTCGCCGACGACCCGGCCGAGTAGCGGCGCACCGCCGAATAGCGGGCCATACCAGACGAGCCCCACCGCAATCGCCAGGTTTGCCGACAGGATCACCGCCAGCCAGTTGATCGGTCCCATGAATTCTCCTTTGGCGGCCCCGCGTGTTCACGGCAGTAGCGAAACCGCGCCTCAGGGTGTAGGGGCCGCCCAATCATGGCAACCGTTATCTCCGACGCCCGCGCGATTCCCGATGCGAAGAAAGTGGGCATGGTCAGCTTGGGCTGCCCGAAAGCGCTCGTCGATTCCGAGCGGATCCTCACGCGCCTGCGCGCCGACGGCTATGCGATGAGCGCCGACTACGCGGGCGCCGATGTGGTCCTGGTGAACACCTGCGGCTTTCTCGATTCCGCCAAGGAGGAAAGCCTCGCCGCGATCGGCGAGGCCATCGCCGAGAACGGCCGGGTGATCGTCACCGGGTGCATGGGCAACGAGGCCGAGGTGATCCGCGCCAGGTTCCCGCAAGTCCTCGCCGTCACCGGTGCGCACCAGTACGAGGCGGTGGTCGAGGCGGTTCACGAGGCCGCTCCGCCAAGCCAGGGCCCTTACGTCGACCTGATTCCCCAGCCATCCGAAAACGACATCAAGTTAACCCCGCGTCATTACAGCTATCTCAAGATTTCAGAAGGTTGCAATCATTCTTGCGCATTCTGCATCATCCCCCAGTTGCGCGGTAAACTCGTCAGCCGGCGGATCGACGCGGTGCTGCGCGAGGCGGAAAAGCTGGTCGCCGCAGGAACGCGCGAGCTGCTCGTGATCAGCCAGGATACCTCCGCCTATGGAGTCGACGTCCGCCATGAAGAGCGCGTGTGGAAAAGCCAGCCGGTCCGCACCCACATGACCGACCTCGCGCGCGAACTCGGCCAGTTGCGCGCACCCGATGGCACGCGGCCGTGGGTCCGGCTGCACTACGTCTATCCTTATCCGCACGTCGACGCGGTGATCCCGCTGATGGCGCAAGGGCTGCTGACGCCGTACCTCGACATCCCGTTCCAGCACGCTTCGCCGAACGTCCTGCGGGCGATGAAGCGTCCGGCGAACGAAGCCAAAGTGCTCGATCGTTTGCGAAGCTGGCGGGAGATCTGCCCCGACATCGCCATCCGCTCCAGCTTCGTCGTCGGCTTCCCCGGCGAGACCGAGGCGGACTTCCAGTACCTGCTCGATTGGCTCGACGAAGCCCAGCTCGACCGGGTCGGCGCGTTCCGGTTCGAGCCGGTCGCCGGCGCCACCGCCAACGACTTGCCCGATCCGGTCCCCGAGGCGGTCAAGGAAGAGCGCTACGCGCGGATCATGGCCAAGACCGAGGCGATCAGCACCGCCAAGCTGGCCGCCAAGGTCGGCCGGGTGCTGCCGGTGATCATCGACGAGGTCGGCGAAGCGGACGAGGACGGCGACATCGGTGCCACCGGCCGCAGCCAAGCCGACGCACCCGAGATCGACGGCAACGTGTTCTTGCGCAACGTGTCTTCGGCGCTCAAGCCGGGCGATATCCTGAACGTCACGATCGAGGACGCCGACGCGCACGATCTGTACGGCGTCCCCGCCTGATCGTTCGGACGGAGCGCCACGCGCAGCCATGGGGACTAAACCCCTCGGCTGCCGGGTAGATCGTTTACCTTTCTATGCGATGCCTACGCGGCAATGGACGCGGAACGACCAAGCGCGCACGACATCGTCGGTGCCGATGCGGACCCTGCCGTTCCCGAACGCCTCTTCGTTACCAACAACTGCAGCGACGCCCTGATCGCCGCCTATGGCGAGAACCTCGCCAGCCGCCTGCCCATGCTTTATTGCGTGGTCATCGTGAACATCGTCACGTTGGCGCTGTTCTTTCACGGCACCGCCCCCGCCTATCTGACGACCTGGCTGCCCGCATTTTTCGTCGTGGCCGTCACCGCCCGCGCGATCTACTGGATGCCCGCCAACGCGAAGCGGCGCACGTTCGCCGCGGTCAAGCGCGACGTCATCTGGTTACCGGTCACCGGGGTGGTTCCGTCGCTGGCGCTAGCGCTGTGGGCACTGGGGCTCTACGAATACGGTACGGATATCCAGCAAGCGCTGGTCCACTACGTCACGGCGATCACGTGCTTCACCGGCGTGCTGGGCATGACCCATTCTCCGGCGACGGCCATAATGATGGCCGTCGCGGTCATGGTGCCTTCGAGCGCCTCGTTCCTGCTCCATGACAACCCGACCCGCTATCCTATCGTCGCGCTCCAGTTGATCGTCAGCGTGCTGCTCGTGCTGGTCACCCGCGGCCACCACCGGGACTTCGTCAACCTCGAGCTCTCGCGCCAGAACCTCGCGCGGCGTGAGCGGGACTCCGCCGCGCTGGCCCAGCGCAACCACGTGGAGGCCACACGCGACCCGCTGACCGGGGCGATGAACCGGCGCGGGATCCTGGCCTTTTTCGAGGCCAAGCTGGCCCAACCCGAAGTAGCCTTGCCCTGGCTGGCGCTGGTCGATCTCGACGGGTTCAAGCTGATCAATGACACTTACGGTCATGCCGCTGGCGACGCGGTGTTGTGCGCGGTGAGCCAACGTATCGAGGAGATCCCGGAGATCGCCAGGTTCGGCCGGATGGGCGGTGACGAGTTCGCCCTGCTGATCCCGGGCGAAATGGACCACGCGCGGGTTCGCGCCGCGCTCGAACACCTGGTCGAGCTTGTGTCTCGGCCCATCCCCTTCAGCGACCGCATGCTGGCGATCCGCACGTCGATCGGCTTGCACAAGTGCGCCGACCGCCAGGTAAGCGGCTGCCTGGAACGCGCCGATGTCGCGCTCTACAAGGCCAAGGAAACCCGCAACGCCGCGATCGGCGAATTTACCGCCCAGGACGAGACGGCGATGGGCGAAAAACGTACGATCACCCGGATCTTCACGTCCGCCGATTTCGAGAGCCAGCTGTCACTCGTCTATCAGCCGATCATCGATTGCGACTGCGGCCGCACGGTCGCGTTCGAGGCGCTGGCGCGCTGGTCGCCCGACGGCGCCCAGTGGCTGCCCCCCACCGATTTCATCCATCTGGCCGAGACTACCGGACGGATGAGCGAGCTGACCACGATGATCCTGACCAAGGCCTTGCGCGAATGCCGCGCCTGGGACCACGGCTGCAGCCTCAACATCAACCTGTCCGCCCGCGACATCCTGCGTGAGGACGCCGCGTCGTGGATTACCCGGCTGGTCCTGGAGGCCGACGCGCCGACCACCCAAATAGTGTTCGAGATCACCGAGACCGCTCTCGTCAGCGACTACCGCCGCGCCGCCGACAACCTCGCGAAACTGCGGGCCATCGGCTTCCGCATCGCGCTCGACGACTTCGGCACCGGCCAGTCCAGCCTGAGCCACGTCAACAACCTGCCGCTCGACCACATCAAGATCGACCAGACTTTCGCCCGCGACATCGCCGGCAGCCATAGCAGCCGCGCGATCATCGGCACGATCGTGGCCCTCGCCCGCCAACTCCGCCTGGAGTGTATCATCGAGGGCATTGAGACCCCGGAGCAGCAGGCGATCGCCCGGACACTGGGCCTCAGGATCATGCAGGGCTATCATTTCAGCCGGCCGATCCGCGCGGCCGAGGCTATCGCGGGCGTTGCCCTCCAACCTCAGATGCACTCCGTCGGCGCGGCCTGACCACCTCGCGGTCGGCCGTGCCAAGCGCGGGCGCGCAGCTTGACTCGCCTTGCCAAAACGCTACCCAAAAGGAAATGGAGCGTTTCATTAATTGAACGCTCGACGACGCGAGTCCCGGACGGGACCGTTTGGGAGAGCATTGGCCATGATCAACAACCTGCCGTCACACTGGGATCTGGAAGCCGATGTCGTTGCGCTGGGATCGGGGATTGGCGGGCTCGCGGCCGTGATCACCGCGCACGACAACGGCGCGAGCGCGATCGTCGTCGAGCGCTCGGACCAGGTCGGCGGGGTGACGGCGCTGTCGATGGGCGAGGTCTGGGTCGCGGGCAATCACCACGCGGCACAACTCGGCATCGAGGACTCGGTCGACAGCGGCTTTCGCTATCTCCAGCGCCTGGCGATGGGGTACGGCAGCGATCTCGCCACGCTCAACCAGAACGTCCACGCCCGCCAGGCGCTCCGCTATTTCGAGGACCGCATCGGCCTCAAGATGGAAGTCATTCGCGACTGCCCGGACTATTACTACGGCGCCACCAACGATAGCGTCGCCGAAGGCCGCATGCTCGAATGCGCCCCGTTCTCCGGCGCGACGCTGGGCGAGGAATGGCAGCCCAAGACGCGCCTGTCGCCGCAGATGCCTTACGGCCTGACCCACCACGACATGTTCGCCGCCGGCGGCGTGGCCAACATGCTCAAGTGGGACTTCGCCCTGATGGGTGAGCGCCTGACCAAGGACGAGCGCTGCCTCGGCCCCGGCCTGTCCGCCTACTTCGTCAAGGGCGCGCTCGACCGCGACATCCCGCTGCTGACCGGGGCGAGCGCCGACGAACTGATCGGCGATGGCACGCGGATCGTGGGGGTGCGCGTCGTCCGCGATGGCCGCGACGTGTTCATCAAGGCGGACCGAGGCGTGGTCGTCGCGGTGAGCAGCTACGAGCGCGACCAGGACTTCAACAAGACGCTGAGCCAACAGCTCGAACTCGGTTCGATCGTGTTCTCGACCGTGGACGGCTCGAACTTCCGCCTCGCGGGGCCGGTCGGCGCGCGGATCGCGCGGGTGCCCGACATCACCTCGCTCGGCATGCGGGTGCCGGGCGAGGAGGATACCGAGGGCAAGCCGCTGTACCGCCCGATGCTCCCGGTCATCGGCCAGCCCCACACGATCGTGGTGAACCGCGCCGGCAAGCGCTTCGGCAACGAGGCGTTCTACCGCTCGTTCTTCTACAAGATCGACGAGATCGACGGCAGCACCCAGACCCACCCCAACTTCCCGTGCTGGGCGGTGATCGACAGCCAGGTGCGCGAGAAGTATCCGTTCGGCTCGGTCATGCCCGGCCAGGACTGGCCCGAAGGCTTCGGCGTCGTCGCGAACAGCTTGCGCGAACTGGCCAGCAAGGCCGGGATCGACGCGGAAGCGCTCGAAGCCACGGTGGCGACCTTCAACGCCAATGCCGAACAAGGCGTGGACCCCGACTTCGGCCGCGGCACCCATCCGTGGAGCGCGTGGATCTGCGGCGATCCACACCAGCAGCCGAACCCCAACCTGGGCCCCCTGGTCAAGGCACCGTTCTATGCGGTCGAGTTGGAGCGTATCGGCGGCTCGGCGATCCCCTCGACCGGACTGCTCACCGACATCCATTGCCGCGTGGTCGATTGGCACGACCAGCCAATCCCCGGGCTTTATGCGGCGGGAAATTCGGTGGCGCGGATGGAAACCGGCGCGGTCATGCAGAGCGGCGTCTCGAACGCGCGGGGCATGACCCACGGCTGGCTGGCCGCGCGCCACGCGACGGGCGATCCCAGCATCGCGCTGGAGGCCGAAGTGCGGCGCATGGGGCTGTGACGACGTGATCCAGACCGAACAGACCGTCGTGATCCGCGCCGGCATCGACCAGGCGTGGGACTTCGCCCGCGACATTCGCGGCTGGGCCAGCCTCGTCCCAGGCATGCAGAACTGCGAGGTCATCGACGACGACAACTCGCGCTGGACCGTCAAGGTTGGGGTCGGCGGCCTGGTCCGCACCGTCACCGCCGAAGTTCACGTGGAGCGCTGGGAGGGGCCCGGCGCGGTGGACTTCACCTACAAGCTCAAGGGCGACCCGGTGACCGGCGGCGGGGCCTACCGCGCCGCTCCAGCGCCAGAGGGCACCGCAGTCACCCTGGCGCTCCGCGTCGAAGGCGCTGGCCCGATGGCCCCGATGTGGGAGGCGATGGGCCGGCCGCTGCTGCCGCAGCTTGCCAAGGCTTTTGCGGTGCAGCTCAAGGCCGCGATCGAGCAGGCCAGCGGGATATCGGCCGCGCCGGCGCGCCCCGCCAAACGCTCGGTCTGGGCACTAATCGCCGCGTGGCTGCGCCGCGCGCTGGGCAAAGGAGAACCAACGACATGAGCGAAGACAACAAGCGCGTCGCGCTGCAGTTCATCGAGGCGATGAGCACGGGCGATCCCGAACTCGCGGCCCCCTGCCTCGCCGCCGACGGCTTCACGATCACCAAGGGCCACGGCAAGTTCGCCGGCCGGCGCGAGGCCGCGGTGATGATCGGCATGATCGGCGGGTTCGAGGCGCTCCTGCCCACGGGCCTGCGCCTGAGCGTGCACAACGTGGTGGCCGGCGGCGATCAGGTGGTGGTCGAGGCCGAAGGCGATGGCCTGACCGCCGCGGGTACGGCTTATCGCAACCAGTACTGCTTCGTGTTCCGGCTCGACGGCGGGAAGATCAAGCAGCTCAACGAGTATTTCTGCACTGCCCACGCGGACGCAGTGCTGTGGCCGCTGGTGGAAGCTGCGGGGACCTGAGGAATGCCGAGTATGGCTCAGAACAGCCGGGTAATCAGGTAGAACGCCGCCCCGACCGCGGCGCTGGCCGGGATCGTGATGAACCAGGCCGTGACGATGCTCGACGCCACGCTCCACCGCACCGAGCTGGCCCGCCGGGCGGCGCCGGTGCCGATCACGCTGCCGGTGATCGCGTGGGTGGTCGACACCGGGATACCCATCGCACTGGCCCCGAACACGACCAGCGACCCCGCCGTCGACGCGCAGAACCCGGTGTGGTGGTCGAGCTTGGTCAGCTTCGTGCCCATGGTCTTGATGATCCGCCACCCGCCCGAGATCGTGCCCAGCGAGATCGCCGCGTAGCATGACAGCACCACCCATTCGGGCACGTGGAATTCGCCCTGCAGGTGGCCCGTCGAATAGAGCAGTACCGCGATGATCCCCATCGTCTTTTGCGCGTCGTTGCCGCCGTGGCTGATCGAATAGGCGGCGCTCGAGAACAAGTGCAGCGTCTTGAACACGCCTTCCGCACGGCGCGGCTGGCGGCCTTTGAACAGCCAGCTGGTGATCAGCATCAGCAGCATGGCAAGCACGAACCCGAGCACCGGCGACAGGAAGATCGCGAGCAGCGTCTTGGTCGTGCCCGAGCTTTCGACGACCGCGAAGCCGCCGTGCGCGATGCCCGCGCCCAGCAGTCCCCCGATCAACGCATGGCTGGATGACGAGGGGATGCCCTTGATCCACGTCACGATGTTCCAGAACATTGCCCCGATCAGCGCACCGAACACCACCGCCGGGGTCACCGCATCCTTGTCGATGATCCCCTTGCCGACGGTCTCGGCCACGTGCAGCCCGACGATCCAGTAGGCCGCGAAGTTGCCCGCCGCGGCAAACACCACCGCTGCGATCGGCGACATCAGCCGGGTGGTCACCACCGTCGCGATCGAATTGGCCGCGTCGTGCAGCCCGTTGAGGAAGTCGAACGAAAGCGCGAGCGCGACCAGCGCGACGAGCAGCGGAAACGCGAGTTCATGCATGTCCGTCGCCCCTCAGGC
>JBDSOM010000208.1:0-6408 GCA_039914785.1 Novosphingobium sp. | reverse complement strand
TCAGCCAGTGCGGCAGCGTTTTCGAATGATAGATTTCGCGGGCTGGGAGGGAAGAACATGAAGCCGGCATACTCAGCCCGGCTCGCGATCGCCGCGTCGAGCGCCTCGGGCGTCGTGACGCCGCAGATCTTGATCGCAGGGGCAGGCATGTGCGGAGAGGTAGTGGCCTCCCCGCACAGGTCAAGGGTCAGGACCCGAGTTCGAACTGCACCGAAACGGTCACGTTCAGCGCGACTTCGCCTGGCGCCACCGGGGTCGAGGCGGCCGAATCCCTCGCCACCATGCGGTACATCGGCATCGGCGGCGCATTGCCGCCGTTGTCGCTGATCGTCAGGATCCGCACGACCTTGAGCCCGGCAGCGCGGGCATAAAGATCGGCGCGCGCACGGGCGACCTTGATCGCGTCGACCCGCGCTTCGTCTGTGGCAGCTTCGGCCGCGTCGACCTGGAAGCTCGGGCCGTTGACCTGGTTGGCACCGGCGGCGACCAGCGTGTCGATCACTTTTCCGAATTCACCCAGGTTGCGCTGGCGCACCGTCACGGTGTTGCTGACCTGGTAGCCGGTGATTCGCGGCGTGATTTGCTCGGTCGAGCCATCGGGCAGGCGGCGCGGCTCGGCATAGACCGGATTGAGATTGAGGTTGCTGGTCTGGATATCGCGGTCTGCGATCCCGGCCCGCTTCAGCGCGGCGATGACGCGGGTCATGTCCGCGGCGTTGGCGGCGAGCGCGGCGCCGGCGGTCAGGCCGGTGCTCGCAACGCCGGCCGTGAACACGGCCAGGTCTGGAGCGCGGGTCGTGCGGCCCTCGGCGCTGACCGTCAGCAAGGTGCTGCCGGGGGCCATCGCTGGCGCAAGACCGCCGACTTGCTGCGCCGAGGCGGCGGCGGGGACCAGGCTGGCGGCGAGCAAGGCTGGCCCGAACATAGCGGGCAGGGCGACACGGAACATCGTACAGTCTCCTTCAAGAATTCTCGAACGCATTGGCGCGCGACGGCTTGAACGGGGCTGAACGCGACGCGCACCTCCCGTTCAGGTTAATGCGCAGTATTGTGAACGCTAAAGCGTCGCTTCGATCGCGCGTACCGCCGCGACCGGATCGTCCGCGCGGCAGATCGGGCGGCCGATCACGAGCACGCTCGCGCCGCTATCGCGGGCTTCGCGCGGGGTGACAGTGCGCTTCTGATCGCCAGCTTTGCCTTCTGCGGGGCGCAAGCCGGGGACGACGAAAAAGCCGGTCTTCCACTGCTTGTGGATTGCCGCGACTTCCTGCCCTGAGCAGACGATCCCGTCCAGGCCGGCGGCTTCGGCCAACTCGGCCAGGCGCAACGCCTGATCGTGCGGGGTGCCGGAGATGCCGGTGCGGCCGAGGTCGCGCTCGTCGAGGCTGGTGAGGACGGTGACCGCGACGACTTTGCAGTTTTCCCCCGCCGCCGCTTTCGCATCCTCCATCATCGCGCGTCCGCCGCTGGCATGGACCGTGACGATCGCCGGCTCGAGCACGTGAAGCGCCTGCATCGCCGCGGCGACGGTGTTGGGGATGTCGTGCAGCTTGAGATCGAGGAAGATCGGCAGGCCTAGCTTGGCGAGTTCGTGAACGCCGTGGTGACCGTGGGCGCAGAAGAACTCGAGCCCGAGCTTCAGCCCGCCGACATGCCCCGCGACCTTGCGGGCCAAGGTTTCCGCCGCTTCCAGCCGTGGGAGATCGAGTGCGAGATAAATCGGGTTACGGTTCATGCATCAGGCCGATGGCGGATCGGCAACCGCCGCGTCAAGCTGTGTCGACGTGGCCAGCGGCGGCGGGGCGGCCGCGCGCACCGAATTCTCCAGCGAGTTGATGCGGCGGGAATAGCGCCACCGGCCGATCAGGCTGATCAGCCACATCGGGACGAGGCCGAGCAAAAAGAAAGCCAAGGCGATGAAGCCGACCGGCCATTCAAAGTGCAAGTACCCTTCCGACAGCGGCCAGAAGTTTACCGGCGCGGGGTTCCAGTTGATCGCGATGAACCCCACGAGCAGCGCGGTGATCACCACCCAGACCATCGTGCGAATTAGTTGCATGGCGACGTCCGCTCCATTTTTCGTTGGCTTGCGCTGATGGTACCAAGATCGGCGCAGAAGGCCAGCACTCGCGCGGCCGGCTCCCGCGATGCCGGCACCCGCGATGCCAGCACCAGCGCGAATTGCGCGCTGGTGCTGGCATCGGCGATGATTGGCTTCATCTGTTGGCGCAGGTCAGCGGGTCGGCTGAACCACGGGCCGGGAAACGGACCGCGTCTGGCTCCCGCGGTTGCGACGAGACTGTTGCGGCTTCGGCTGGTTCTTGGCCCGCTCGGCAGCTGCGGCCTCGGCTTCGGCGGCGGCGATTATCTGCGGGGTCGCCGCGCGGGCCGGATAGCGGCATCCGCGCTGCTGGCCGATGCCCTTCAGGAACGAACGGCGCGCGGTGCCGGCGTAGATCGCGTTCTGGATCTTGCGTTCTTGCGCGTTCGCGCCCGAGACTTCGCGGATCAGCCCGCGAAAGGGGATGAACGTGCCCAAGGCGGCTTGTGCCGCACGGCCGGCGCTCATGCGTTGGCCTTTGGCCTGGGCGACGTCGAGATCCTCGCCGAGCACCGCATCGAGTTCACCGACCGCCGCGGCGATCTGTGGACAGCGCGCCATCCCGGCGAGGCTGTAAGGATCGTCCTGCGCATCGAGCAGCAACTGCGGGATCTCGCCCTTGCGAATGTTGAGGTCGCTCAGCGGGGTGAGGGCGACATCCTTGGCGCCGACATCGCGGTCGGTGATGGGCTTGTCAGGTTCTTTGGCGGGTTCGGCCTTGGCTTCGTTCTGGCGCTGCTGCGCTACGGCCGGAACCGAGCCCAGGGCCATGCCCGCAGCGGCGACGAACAGGGCGTGGCGCAGCGATGCGCGCGCATGGATCGAGAACTTCATGGGGTATTCCCTCCTGTTGGAATGCGCCTTAACTACCGTGCTGCGGCGAAATATCCAACACGGCGATCCGTCTGCGCAGACGGTATTATCGGCGGAATTGTGCGAACGTATCGCAAGCGTCCTCGTTCCCGGTTTCCATGCCCTTGCGCAGCCATTCCGTCCGCTGGGCGCTGCTGCCGTGGGTGAACGACTCTTCGACCGGTCGGCGTCCGGAATTCTTCATGAGCGTATCGTCGCCGATTTGGTGCGCGGCGTTCAGCCCGCTTTCCATGTCGCCCGGCTCCAGCCGGTCGCGGTTCTTGGCGGCCCAGACGCCGGCATAGCAATCGGCCTGCAGTTCGAGCCGCACCGATAGCTGGTTTGCCTGGCTGGGGCTTTGTTCCTGGAGGCTGCGCACCTGGCTCGACATGCCGGTCAGGTTCTGGATGTGGTGACCGTATTCATGGGCGATCACGTAATCGCGCGCGAACTGCCCGGTCGCGCCGAGCTCCCGGTCCATCTGCTGGAAGAAATCGGTGTCGAGGTAGATGCCTTGGTCGCTGGGGCAATAGAATGGCCCCATCGCGCTTTGCGCCGAACCGCAGCCCGAGCTCCCCGACTGCGAATAGAACACCAGCTTGGGCCGGCGAAATTCCATATTCGACGTCTGGAACACCGGGGCCCAGGTCTTGTTGAGCGAGGACAGCGCCTTGCAGCTTTCGCGGCTGGCGGCATCGGCGTTGCAGCTTTCCACCGCCGAAGTGCCGCCCTGCGGCTGGACCTGGGCCGGGGATTCCCCCTGCATCTGACCGAGTTGGCCGATCATCTGCCCGGGATCGACCCCGAAGACGAGCGCGGCGATGATGGCGATGACGATCGTCCCGCAGCCCAGTTTGCCGCCGCCGATCCCCATCGGCAGCCCAAATCCGCCACCACGCCCGCCGCGCTGGTCCTCGATGTCGATGTTACCGGGATCGAAATCGTCGAGCTTCATGAATCATCCCTCATGGTTCATGGTGGGTCTATCACCGTTTCTCTGGCAACAATCACCTGGAGTCGAGCATGTTCCTGAATGGCAAGCGCGCACTGGTTACCGGATCGACCTCGGGCATCGGCCTGGCCATCGCCAGGGCGCTGCGGGCCGAAGGCGCGGACTTGGTGCTGTCGGGCTTCGGCGAGGAAGGCGCGATCGCCGCGCTGTGCGCTGAACTGTCCGCGACGCACGTCGCCGCCAACCTCAGCAACCGAACGGGGGTCGAGATGCTGATGGCCGGGGCGGGGGAGATCGATATCCTCGTCAACAACGCCGGCATGCAGCACGTCGCCCCGGTCGAGGATTTTCCCACCGACAAATGGGACATGATCCTCGCACTCAACCTTACGGCGGCATTCGACGCCTCGCGCCTGGCGATCCCGTACATGAAGCGCGCGGGGTGGGGCCGGATCATCAACACCGCCTCGGCCCACTCGCTGGCCGCGTCGCCGTTCAAGTCGGCTTATGTCGCGGCCAAGCACGGGCTGGCCGGCTTCACGAAGACCGTCGCGCTCGAGCTCGCCACGTTCGGCGTGACCGCAAACTGCATCAGCCCCGGCTATGTCTGGACGCCGCTGGTGGAAAACCAGATCCCCGACACGATGGCGGCGCGCGGGATGACTCGCGAAGCGGTGATCAACGATATCCTCCTGGCCAGCCAGCCGACCAAGAGCTTCGTCCAGCCCGCCGATATCGGCGAGTTGGCGGTGTTTCTGTGCCGGGATGCGGCGGCCAATATCACCGGGGCGAACATCAGCATGGACGGAGGGTGGACCGCCGCCTGAACCGCTTGCCCACAGGGGTGTTACCCGGCCGCCACCGCCCAAGTTTACTTTACCTTTCCGGGATGTCGCGGACTTGCCGCGCCCCCCGCTTGGTGTAGGGTTTGCGACGATGAAACGGGCCTCTGGAACGATGAGCCGAACCGCGTGGTCGCTGCTCGCGGGCGCGCTCGGGGCCGTGCTTGTCGTCGCCCCGCTGCAGGGTGCGCCGCGCCGCGACAAAGTGCTCGAAGCGGAGCTGCTCAGCCACATCCAGGTCTTGGCCAGCGACGAGTTCGACGGCCGCCGCCCCGGGACCCCCGGTGAAGCCAAGACATTGCGTTACATCGGCCGGGAGTTTTTCGATATTGGCCTGGTTTCGGGGACGAACGACCCCGGCAATCCGTGGTTTGCGCCGGTCGTGCTGGTCGGGCGCGAGCCGGCGGCGTCGACCGCGCAGTTCAGCCGCCGCGGGCGGCCTATTCCGATCCCGGCGAGCCAGGCGCTGGTCTTAACTTCGAGCAAGCGCAGCCTCGTTCGCAATGCTCCGGTGCTGTTCGTCGGGCAAAAGGATGGCAAGTCGCTGTCGCGGACCGATCTCGCGGGCCGGATCGTGCTGTTGCTCGACGACGAGGACGGCACGGGGGGCCGGCAGGACGGCCTGATCGAGGCCGGGGCGGCGGCCGTCCTGACGGTGCTCGACGCCAGCCGTACGCTGGATAGCGTCGCCGCCCGGCGGCAGCGCTCCGGCTATGCGCTGGCCAGCGATTCGCTCGGCGGCGATCTCGAAGGCTTCATCACGCGCGAGGCCGCGGGCCGGGTGCTTGCCGGCAGCGGCCAGACGGTGGCGGGCCTCGAACAGCTTGCCGCCAGAGGTGATTTCACTCCGCGGCTGCTGGACTTTACCGCCAGCCTGGAAGCGACGACGGTCGAGACGACGATCCACACCCATAACGTCATCGGGAAGCTCCCCGGCCGGCGTCCGGAGGCGGGGGCGGTGCTGTTTCTGGCGCACTGGGATCACTTTGGAGAGTGCGCTGTCGCGCCTGCCGAGCACCTGATCTGCAACGGCGCGATCGACAACGCCAGCGGCGTGGCCGCGCTGCTGGAAACCGCGCGCCGCCTGTCGCGCGGCCCGCAGCCCGATCGCGACATCTATTTCCTGGCGACCACCGGCGAAGAGCTCGGCTTGCTCGGTGCCAAGGCCTTCGCCGAGAATCCGCCGCTGCCGCTGGGCCAGATCGTCGCGGCGTTCAACATTGATAGCATCGCGCTGGCTCCCGCCGGTACGCCGCTCGGCATCGTCGGCAAAGGCAAGACCGAGCTCGACGCCGGCATCGCCGAAGTCGCCCGGCGCGAGAAGCGCGTGTTGTCCCCCAGCGACGCCGGCAACGCTTACCTCACGCGCCAGGACGGTTGGGCGCTGCTCCAGCACGATATTCCCGCGGTCATGGTCACCAGTGCTTACGGCGATATCGCCCGCGTCGAGAAATTCTTCGACGGCGACTATCACCGCCCTGGCGACCGGGTGAAACCCGGCCTGGAATTGGGCGGAGCGGCGCAGGACGTTGCGTTCTACGTCGCGTTGGGCCGGTGGTTCGGCGACTCGCGCCGCGTGCCGGGGCGCCCGGCGCGTTGATCCTCCCCGTTCCGGAGAGGATCAACGCTAGCCCCTAGCCGTGACCCCCCTGCTTGATTAC
>JBDSOM010000001.1:0-5964 GCA_039914785.1 Novosphingobium sp. | reverse complement strand
TCGGCGCGGCTGAGTCACGCTGGCGACACCGCGACGCTGCACCTTGGCCAGGTCGTGCCGCCTACGCCCGGCCAACCGGTCAAGCAGCCGATGGTCATCCCGCTGCGAATCGCCCTGTTCGACCGGGGCAGCGGGGCCCATGCGGGCGAGCAACTGGTCGTGCTCGACCAGCCGCAAGCTGAGTTCGCCTTTTCCGGATTCGCCGCCCCGCCGGTGCTGTCGATCAATCGCGGGTTTTCCGCGCCGGTGGCGATCGAGGCAGACATTTCGGCCGCCGACCTGCTGTTCCTCGCCGCGCACGACGACGATCCGTTCGCCCGCTACGAGGCGATGCAGCGTCTGGTCGTCCAGCACCTGGTGACCGCGGTGAGCGGCGGCCTGCTGTGCGATGCCGACCGCCAGGCCGGACGGGATGCGATCGGCCGCGCGCTCGGCGCGGTGCTGGCCGACCCCGCCCTCGACGATTCGATGCGCGGCGAGCTCATGATCCTGCCGGCGGAGAGCTATCTGGCCGAACAGCTGCTCGTCGCCGATCCCGGCGCGATCCACGACGAGCGCGAGGGGCTCAAGGCATGGCTCGGGCGGACCTTGCAGGCCGAGCTGACCGCGCTCCACGATCGGGTCAGCGCCGTGCCGTACGGCCGCGACGCGGTGGCTCGCGGCGCGCGCAAGCTCAAGACCCAGGCGCTGATCTATCTCGCCGCGGGCTCGCCCGCCGAGGCCGCGCGCCGCGCCGCCGCGCAATACGCCGCCGCCGACAACATGACCGACCGCCAGGGGGCGCTGATGGTGCTGTGCGGCCTCGATAGTCCCCACCGCGGCGTTGCCCTGGCCGATTTCCACGAGCGCTATTCCGGCAATCCGCTGGTCATCGACAAGTGGTTCTCGCTCCAGGCCGGCTCGCTCCATGCGCGGGTGCTCGATCACGTGAAGGCGTTGGCGGCGCACCCGGACTTCACGCTGGCCAACCCGAACCGCGTCCGCGCGCTGTACATGGCGGCGGCGGTCAACCCGGCGGCGTTCCACGCAGCCGATGGCGAGGGTTACCGCCTGATCGCCGACCTGATCCTGACGCTCGATCCGCTCAACGCCCAGACCGCTGCCCGCTTTGTGCCGCCGCTGGGCCGCTGGCGGCGGCTCGAGCCGCGCCGCTCGGGCCTGATGCGTGCCGAACTGGCGCGGATCGCCGCAGCGCCGGGCCTGTCGCGCGATACGTTTGAGCAGGTCTCGAAAAGTCTGGGGTGAGGTAGCCGGTCTCCCCCTTCCAGGGGATGGGCCAAGACAGGGTGTTCGTGCAAAAAAACATTGTCCTACACGGCCGCGGTTTGTCATCGTCGGCGGCATGGATCAGCGTTGCCTCGACATCTTCCGAACCGGGTTACACCTGGTGACAGGCCATGACATCGGGTCACACCCGGTGACTGTCATGCCCTGGACACTGTGCACTCCGTCAACTTCGCGGCTCGTTTGCGGTTCTGCGGGCCGGAAATGAGCGCGGTCGAAGTCATCGAGGCCAAAGCGTTGGCCGGAGTTGCGCACGGCTTCCTCGGCCGCCGTGGCGGGATTTCGACAGGCGCGGTGGCCGGTCTCAACGTCGGCCTCGGCGCGGGCGACGATGCTGCGGCAGTCGCCGAGAATCGCCGCCGGGCCGCCGCCGCGGTCATGTCCGGGGCACCACTCGTCACGCTCTACCAGACCCATTCGCCCGACTGCATCACCGTAACAGAGCCGTGGGCCGAGGCCGAACGCCCCCATGCCGACGCGCTGGTCACCGACCGGCCGGGCCTGCTGCTCGGCATCCTCACCGCCGATTGCGCGCCCGTGCTGCTGGCCGATCCCGCCGCCGGAGTGATCGGCGCGGCCCATGCCGGGTGGAAAGGCGCGCTGGGCGGGGTGATTGCCAATACCGTCGCGGCGATGGCCGCGCTCGGTGCCGATCCGGCGCGGATCAGCGCCGCGATCGGTCCGTGCATCGGCCAGGCGAGCTACGAGGTCGACGATGCCTTCCGCCTGCGCTTCACCGAGGCCGGCCCGGCCAGCGAACGCTGCTTCGCGGCGGGAAAGCCGGGCCACGCGCAGTTCGACCTCGAAGGCTACGTTGCGTCGCGGCTGGCAGAGGCGGGAATCGCCCGGATCGAGCGCCTCGGCCTCGATACTTACGCCTCCGCTGAACGTTTCTTCTCGTTCCGCCGCGCCACGCATCGCAGCGAGGCCGCCTACGGCCGGCAAATCGCGCTGATCAGCCTGGGCTGAGGCGCGAGCAAAGTCGGGCAAAAAGGCGGTTGGCAGGGGTGCCATTCGCGTCTATCAGCGCGCCAAACCGGCCCTGCCACGGGTCCATCCGGCGGCAGCAGGACGGACACGGGGGATCCCGGGGGCGTACTTCGAACGACAATCGACCGGCACCTTCAAAGGCGGTCAGGAAAGCAGGGTTAGTCAACCATGGCACACGATGCGGGCACTGACGCTCCGGAACTCCATGCCGGAAATGGGGCCGGAGATGGCGTGCGGCGGCGCGATTTTATCAACATTGCGGCGGTCAGTGCAGCTGGCGTTGGCGGCTTGGCCGTGCTGCTCCCGCTGATCAGCCAGATGGCTCCGTCGGCCGACGTGCTGGCCGAAAGCTCGACCGAGATCGACATCAGCGCGATCAAGCCGGGCCAGGCGATCAAGGGAATCTTCCGCAAGCAGCCGGTCTTCATTCGCAACCTGACGCCGGCGGAAATCGCCGCGGCCGACAAGGTGGACATTTCCACCTTGCGCGATCCCCAGACGCTCGCCGAGCGGACGAAGGAAGGCAAGGAGAACTGGCTGATCACGATGGGTGTCTGCACCCACCTCGGTTGCGTGCCCCTGGGCGCCGGCGAGGGCGAAGTGAAAGGCGAGTTCGGCGGTTATTTCTGCCCGTGCCACGGGTCGTCGTACGACACCGCTGCGCGCATCCGCAAAGGCCCTGCTCCCAAGAACCTTCAGGTTCCGGAATACGCCTTCAATTCCGACACCGTCGTCAAGATCGGTTGACCCAAGAGATTCGCTGAGGACACGTCATGAGCTTTCCCTGGGCCAACGAATACAAGCCGAGCCATCCCTTCATGCAATGGATGGACGCTAAGCTGCCGCTCCCGCGGCTCGTCTACAATTCGCTCGGCGGCGGCTACCCCGTGCCGCGCAACCTCAATTACTGGTGGAATTTCGGCGTTCTCGCGCTGGTCTGCCTGATGATCCAGATCGTCACCGGTGTGGTCCTGGCTATGCATTACGCCGCCAACCAGGCCGTGGCGTTCGATTCGGTCGAGCACATCATGCGCGACGTCAACTGGGGCTGGATGCTGCGTTATGCGCACGCCAACGGCGCCTCGGCGTTCTTCGTGGTGATCTACATCCACATCCTGCGCGGCATGTTCTTCGGCTCGTACAAGGCCCCGCGCGAGATGGTCTGGCTGCTCGGCGTGGTGATCTTCCTGCTGATGATGGCCACGGCGTTCATGGGCTATGTCCTTCCCTGGGGCCAGATGAGCTTCTGGGGCGCCAAGGTTATCACCGGGTTGTTCTCGGCGATCCCGCTGGTCGGCGAGCCGCTGCAACAGTGGCTGCTGGGCGGCTTCGCACCCGATAACGCCGCGCTCAATCGCTTCTTCTCGCTGCACTTCCTGCTGCCGTTCGTGATTGTCGGTGCGGTGATCCTGCACATCTGGGCGCTGCACATCCCGGGTTCGTCGAACCCGACCGGCGTCGAGATCAAGAGCGAGAGCGACACGGTGCCGTTCTATCCCTTCTTCATCGCGAAGGATGGCTGGGCGGTCGGCGCGTTCCTGTTCCTCTACTGCGCGATGCTGTTCTTCTTCCCCAACGCGCTCGGCCATCCGGACAACTACATTCCGGCGAACCCGATGAGCACCCCGGCGCACATCGTGCCCGAATGGTACTTCTGGCCGTTCTACGCGATCCTGCGCGCCTTCACGTCGGACTTCTTCTTCGTCCCGGCAAAGCTGATGGGCGTGCTCGCGATGTTCAGCGCGATCCTGGTATGGTTCTTCCTGCCCTGGCTCGACAAGTCGCCGGTCCGTTCGGGCAAGTACCGCCCGACGTTCAAGTGGTTCTTCGTGGCCCTGGTGGTCGACGTGCTGATCCTCGGCTATTGCGGCGGCGCCCCCGCGGCGGAGCCCTTCGTCATGATCAGCCAGATCGCGTCGCTGTACTACTTCGCGCACTTCCTGATCATCCTGCCGATCGTCTCCTCGATCGAGCGCCCCGACCCGCTACCGTTCTCGATCACCGAAGCCGTTCTCGGCAAGGATGAGAACGCGGCCCTCGGCAGCGCGCACTGAACCCTCGCGAGACGGAAAGAATAGAGACATGATCCGCATCTTCTCCATCCTCGTCGGGCTGTTCTTCACGGTCGCTCTGGCCTGGTCGTTCGCCAACGGTGCCTACACGGCGGCGACCGAACCCACGCACGAGACCGTCGAGCACGCGTTCCACAAGACGCCCAAGGAAGTCGAGTTCGCCAGCGACGGCGTACTCGGCCGCTTCGACAAGCAGCAGCTTCAGCGCGGTTTCCAAGTCTACAAGGAAGTTTGCGCCAACTGCCACTCGCTCCGCCTCGTCGCGTTCCGCGACCTCAAGGCGCTCGGCTACAGCGACGACGAAGTGAAGGCGATCGCCTCGCAGGGTCCGAAGCAGGCCACGTTCGATCCCAAGACGGGCGACCGCGGCGAGCGCGCCAGCCTGCCTTCCGATCACTTCCCGCCCGTCTATTACGCCGGGCAGGGTTCGCCGCCCGATCTTTCGCTGATCACCAAGGCGCGCCACGACGGCGGTGCCTACGTGGATTCGTTGCTGACCGGCTACTCGGCCCAGCCGGCGGAGCTGATCAAGCGGTTCCCCGACGCGAAAACGCCGGACGGCCTGCACTACAACCCGTACTTCGCGAACCTCAACCTGGCGATGCCGCCGCCGCTGACGGGCGAAGGCCAGGTCACGTACGGCCCGGGCAATCCCAAGCCGACCGTTGCGCAGATGTCCAAAGACGTCTCGGCGTTCCTGATCTGGACGGCGGAGCCCAAGCTCGACAAGCGCAAGCAGACAGGTTGGCCGGTCTTGGGCTTCCTGTTGTTCGCCACGATCCTGGGCTACATGGCCTACCGCAACGTCTGGGCCGGCACGAAGCACTAAGCATCGACCCGGGGTTTCCGAACCCCGCAGGCACATCACGCGCCCCTCGCATCCACGGTGCGAGGGGCGTTTGCTTTTGAGGGATACGGCATGACCCCCGACGAACTGAAAGCGCTGGTCCGCGCGGTCCCGGATTTCCCGCAACAGGGCATCCTGTTCCGCGACATCACCACGCTGATCGGCAATGGCCCGGGGCTCGCCGCCACGGTCGCACAGCTGGCCGACCGCGCCCAGGCGGCCGGGGCCGAGGCGATCGCTGGGATCGAGGCGCGTGGGTTCATCTTCGGCGCGGCGGTTGCGGCGCGGCTAGGCCTGGGCTTCGTGCCGGTGCGCAAGCCGGGCAAGCTGCCGGTGCCGTCCCTCGCGCTCGACTATGCGCTGGAATACGGCACCGACACGCTCGAGGTCGATCCGGGCGCAATCGGGGAAGGCCAGCGGATCGTGCTGATCGACGATCTGATCGCCACCGGAGGAACCGCCTGCGCGGCGGCGCAATTGCTGCGCACCGCGGGCGGCGTGCTGGAACAGGCCTTGTTCGTGATCGACCTGCCCGACCTCGGCGGCGCCGATCGCTTGCGCGGTGAGGGGATCACCGTGGATTCGCTGATCGACTTTCCGGGGCATTGAGGAAGCCGGCGTTACGCTGCCTTGGCAGCCTTCGTCTTATACCAACGTGCGCTGATCAGTACCCATGGGCCCATGTCCTTAGGCCGATGGACATGATGCGCCAGGGTTGATCGACCAGCTTGTTCCAGGCGTGGCAGCAGTGATCGACGATGTCTTCGTATG
>JBDSOM010000105.1:0-4292 GCA_039914785.1 Novosphingobium sp. | reverse complement strand
AGCGTGATCGACCGGCGTGATGGCCAGCGTGATGGAGAGCCCAGTGAAAAGAGCAATTTCGGCAGTGCTGCCAGCCGTGGTGATCGTCGCCGTTGCGCTTGCCGTTGGCGGCGCGACGCCGGGCGGGACCGCAGCTTACGAGCGCCATCACCATTTCGAGACGATCGGCCGGGCGTTCAAAGGTGTGAACGACCAGATCAAGCGCCGTCCGTCCAATCTGGCTGCGATCCGCACCACCACCGCAGTCCTCGCCACGCTGGCTTCGCGGGTGAAGACGTGGTTCCCCGAGGGCTCGGGGCCGCAGAACGGGGTCAAGACCGACGCGCTGCCCGCCGCCTGGACCAACCGCGCCGAACTGGAGCGCCAGGCCGACCGCTTCGCGGCCGCGTCGCGCAACTTGTCCGTAGCAGCGGAGGGCGGCGACATCGCCGCGATCCAGGCTGCAGCGCGCGCCACGGGCGAAACCTGCAAAAGCTGCCACGACCAGTTCCGCAAGCGCTAGCTTCCGCGACACGAGGGCTCGAGGGATCCTGCGCCACGAGGCCACGGCCGGCGTGCTTGAGGCGGTTGCAGCGCCGGTGCTAAGCCTGGCTCTTGCTTAGATAATCCCGGTCGCCTTGCCCGCCCGCTCGAACATGCCGGTGATCGTCGCGACTTGCTCGGCCGAATGCTCGGAGCACAGCGAACAGCGCAGCAGGGTCATGTTGGCAGGAGTCGCCGGTGGCCGGGCCAGGTTCACGTAGAGCCCTTCGTGCAGCAGCGCTTCCCACATCGCCGCGCCGCGCTCCAGGTCGGGCATGATCACCGCGATGATCGCGCTTTGCGGGGTGTCGGTGCCGAGCTGGAAGCCCAGCGCCTTGAGATTGCCGTGCAGGGTGCGGGAGTTTTCCCACAAGTGCGCCCGCTTGTCTGCGCCGTGCATGAGCTTGCGGATCGACGTCGCGGCGGTGGCGACGACGCTCGGCGGCAGGCTGGCGGTGAACACGTACGGCCGGCAGACCAGGCGCAGGATCTCGAACTTGGGATAGTTCGAAACGCAGAAACCTCCGACGGTCCCGACGCTTTTCGAGAACGTACCGATCACGAAGTCGACATCGTCCAGCACGCCCTGGTCCTCGGCGACGCCGCGGCCGTTGGGTCCGATGAAGCCCATCGAATGGGCCTCGTCGACCAGGACCATCGCGCCGTTTTCCTTGGCGATGCGGATCATGTCCTTGAGCGGCGCGATATCGCCGAGCATCGAATAGACGCCTTCCAGGATCACCAGCTTGCCCGCGCCCTCGGGGATGCGCTTCAGGCGCTTTTCCAGGGCGACGAGGTCATTGTGCTTGAACGGCACCACTTCGGCGTCGCCCAGCTTGCAGCCGTCCCAGATCGACGCGTGGCTGTCGATATCGAGGATGATGTAGTCGCCCTTGCCGGCGATCGTGCTGATGATCCCCAGGTTGGCCTGGTAGCCGGTCGAAAAGACCATCGCGTGGTCCATCGCGTAGAACTCGCACAGCGCGGCTTCGACTTCGCGGTGCCCGGCATATGTGCCGTTGAGCACGCGGCTGCCGGTGGTCCCCGCGCCAAACTCGTCGAGCGCCTGCTTGCCCGCGGCGATCACGTCGGGGTCGAAGGTCATGCCCATGTAGTTGTAGGTGCCGAGCAGGATCGTCTCGCGCCCGTTGCACACCGCCACGGTGGGCGAGATGACGCGCTCCATCACCAGGCTGAACGGGTCCTCGTTCCCGCCGGCGAGCAGATTGGTGCGCAGTTCGATCAGCGGGTCGAATTTGGAAAGAAGGTCGGTCATTGAGTTCCTAATTACGGATGGGTGGGCTAGCCCTGCAGCCTCACAACCGCATCGACCAACTGGCCGTACGTCTCGATTTCCGCCTGGGCGTTCATCGAGATGATGATGTCGAACTCGTCCTCGATGGCGGCGACGAAATCCATCACCGTCAGGCTGTCGAACTCGAAGTCGCCCGCGAATGTCGAGGCGTCCGTGATCGCGATGCCCTTCTTGTTGAACGGCTCGACCAGCGCGGCGATCCGGTCGGCGGTGGCAGATCGGTCCATGATTGGGCTCCTGAAGCGTGAGGCCGGGCATTGGCCCGCAATTGCGGCCCAAAAGCGGCGCAGGGGCCGGCTTGTCAACCCTGGAGCATTCCGGCATCCCCGCGTGATGGACCAGCGAGAGACTGCCCCCCCGAACCCGCTTACGCCGAACACGCTGACGCCGAACTCGATCCACTTCGTGCGCACGCTGCAGCAGATCACGCTCAGCTACAGCCAGATGGCGGACCAGAAGGCTTCGATGCTGATGGCCGCGACGTTCGTGGTGTTCACCATTGCCGTCGGCCAGGCGCGCGGCGGGGCGGTGCCGATCGCGCTGACGGTGCTGGCGCTGTTCGCCTTCGCCGCCGCGTTGTGCGCCATTATGGCGGTGCTGCCAAGCTTCGCCAGATCCACCGCGCCGACCCCCAACACCATTTTCTTCGGCGTTTTCGCGCACCAGTCAGAGGACGAATGGATCGAGGGCGCGATGGCCCAGTTGAGCGACGATCCGACGTTTTACCGCACGATGCTGCGCGACATTCATCAGAACGGCGTGGTGCTGGAGCGCAAGAAATACCGCTGGCTGGGGCGCGGCTACCGCACGTTCCTCGTCGGGCTGTGCCTGACCGCGGCGGTGTTCGTGCTGGAATTCACCGGCATGTTCGATCGGTTGGCTTAGGCGCGATCCGCTCCCTACCTGAACGGCCCGCTAAACCAGCACTTTATCCACCAGCGCCCTGACCGCGGCCATGAACGGCCCGATCGACACCGGCTTGGCCAGATAACCCTCGGCCCCGGCATGGCGGATGCGCTCTTCGTCGCCTTTGCCGGCGTAAGCGGTCACCGCCAGCACCGGGATCGAGCGCAGCGTCGCGTCGGCCTTGGCCGCTTCGATCAGGTCGAGGCCGGAGACGTTGGGCAGCTGGATGTCCATGATGATCAGGTTGGGCACGAACTGGCGCGCGCGTTCGAGCGCTTCGAGGCCGTCCGCGCAGGGCTCCACCGCGAACCCCTGGCTCTTCAAGACATCGCAGAACAACTTCCGGTTGAGATCGTTGTCCTCGACAACCAGGATTCTCTTTGCCACTTGCGTTCCCAGCTTCGTTCGAGCCGGGGCGTTCCCGGAACCCCCCTGTTCTATGCCGCCTGAAAGGCTCTGACAATTATCCGCGCCAAAGACTCCCCAGCCACAGCCCCGGCTGATCCCGAAACCCTGGCCCTGGGCGCACTGGTCTGGGTGCTCAGCGACGACGACCGGGCCGACCGGCTGCTCACGCTGACCGGGCTCACCGGTGACGACTTGCGCGAACGGCTCGGCGAACGGCCGGTGCTGGCGGCGGTGCTCGAATATCTGTGCGCTTACGAGCCCGACCTGATCGACGCGGCCGAGCATCTCGGCGTGTCGCCGCAAGTCCTGGCGGACGCCGGCCGGGCGCTGGCGGAATGAGCCGTCCTCTGGTGATCACCGATTGCGACGAAGTGCTGCTGCACATGGTCGGCCCGTTTCGCGATTGGTTGGGCGAAGCGCGAGGCATCGACTTCGCGATGGACCGGCCCGATTTCTCGCGGGCATTGCGGCACCGCGATAGCGGCAAGCTGGTCGACACGGCCGAAGTCTGGCCGTTGCTGAACCTGTTCTTCGACAACGAGATGCACCGTCAGTATCCGATTGTCGGCGCGGTCGAGGCGATGCGCGCGCTGGCCGACCATGCCGATGTAGTCGTGCTGACCAATCTGCTCGACCACCGCCAGGAAACGCGGACCCGGCAGCTTGCCGAACACGGGCTCGACGTGCGGGTGTTCACCAACCAGGGGCCCAAAGGCCCGGCGCTGCAGCGGATCCTCGATGAATACGCGCCGTCGCGCGCGGTGTTCATCGACGACCTGGCCCAGCACCACGATTCGGTCGCCGAGACCGCGCCCCACGTCGCGCGCCTCCATTTGTGCGGTGAACCGCTGCTCGCGCCGCATATTCCCTGCGCCCACAGCGCCGGCCACGCCCACGCCCGGATCGATGATTGGGCGAGCGCCTTGCCCTGGCTGGTCGAGCGGCTTTACACTATCGAATCAGACAGGGACGACCATGACCGACGCTGAAATCGACGCAAAGCTGGCCGCACTCGGCTTGTCCCTGCCCCAGGCCGCCGCGCCGGTGGCCGCTTATGTGCCGGTGGTGATCGCGGGCGGGCTGGCCCACGTCTCGGGGCAGTTGCCGTTCATCGGCAGCGACTTCGTCAAAGGCCGGCTCG
>JBDSOM010000022.1:0-5686 GCA_039914785.1 Novosphingobium sp. | reverse complement strand
GGTCTTCCCCGGTTTCCGCTTGCGGATGGAGGCGCCCGTAATGGGCTTCGTCGAGGCGGAGGGGGGCCGCATCGCCGGTGTCACCCTGGCATCGGGGGAACTCATCCGCGCGGGCCGGCTTGTCATCGCCTGCGACGGACGCGATTCGCTGGTCCGGCGGCAGGATATGCTCCCGCTGGAAGACCTCGGTGCGCCAATCGACGTGTTCTGGTTCGCCGTTCCCAAGCCGAGCGAAGGGAACGCCGCGCGCGGATCGATCCGGGGCAAGCACATGATCGTCCAGATCGACCGCGGCGATTATTGGCAATGCGCCTACCTGATCGCCAAGGGCAGCGCCGCGGCGGTGCGCGCCAGGGGGATTGAAGCCTTCCGCGCCGATGTGCGAGCGACCGCGCCGGACTTGCCGGATCTCGACCAGGCGTTGCCCGATTTCGGCGCCGCGAAGCTGCTGTCGGTTTCGCTCGATCGGCTGACGCGCTGGCACCGCCCCGGACTGCTGGCGATCGGCGACGCGGCCCACGCGATGAGCCCCGTCGGCGGGGTCGGGATCAACCTGGCCATCCAGGATGCGGTCGCGTCGGCCAATATCCTGGCGAAGCGGCTCGCAGGCGGCGCGAAGGTAGACCGCTGGCTGCACCAAATCCAACACCGCCGCCTGCTGCCGACGCGGGTAATTCAGGCCGGCCAGCGCGCGATTCACCGGGCAGTGCTGGAGCCGCTGGTGACCGGAAAAGCCGAAACCCGCAGCGCGCCGCCCGCATTGTTACGGCTGCTCGGCCGGTTTCCATGGCTCAGGCGGCTGCCGGCAAGGGCGATCGGCTTCGGCTTTCGCCGGGAGCATTTGAGGTCGCCTCTCGCATTTTGCGAGTAACGCCTTATCCCCCGCCGATTTTGGGTTTTCCGGTGGGCTCGCTGCGCACAGCGGGCTTCTTCGCCTTGCGCTTGCCGGGCTTGTCCCATTCGATGCGATAGAGGTCGAACCGCCGATCGGCGAGGTTGCGAACCGTTCCTTCGGCGCGGGCCCAGCTGAGATCGGCGAGGTTGATGTCGCTGATCGTCAACGTCTCGACGTTCTCGCTCGCTTCGGCGGCGATCCCGTCGCGGGCAAACGGGAAATCGCACGGGGTCAAGATGCAGCTTTGGGCATACTGGATGTCCATATTGCCCACGTTCGGCAGATTTCCGACGTTTCCGGCCATCACGACAAAGCACTGGTTCTCGATCGCGCGCGCCTGGCAGCAGTAGCGGACGCGCAAGTAGCCCTGGCGGCTGTCCGTGCAAAACGGCGTGAAGATGATCCGCGCGCCCTCATCGACGAGGCGGCGGGCGAGTTCGGGGAATTCGCTGTCGTAGCAGATCAGCACGCCGATCGGGCCGCAATCGGTCGGGATCACCTCGATCGAGTCGCCGCCCTTGATGTTCCACCAGTACCGCTCGTTCGGGGTGGGGTGGACCTTTTCCTGCTCGTGGATCGAACCGTCGCGCAAGCACACGTAGGCAACGTTATGGATGTCGCCATCGTCCATCCGCGTGGGATGCGAGCCGCCGATGATGTTGATGTTGTAGCGCATCGCCATGTCGGAGAACGCTGCGCGGATCTTCGGCGTGTATCGGCTGAGCGCTTCGATTGCCTCGACGGGAGACAGCTCGCGATCCTCGAAGGACAACAGCTGCAGCGTCAGCAGCTCTGGAAACAGGATGAAGTCTGCTTCATAATCCGCTGCGACATCGACGAAATATTCGACGTTGCGCATGAACTCATCGTAACTGGCCACCGCGCGGGCCTGCAACTGGCACGCGGCGACCCGGACGCTCTCGACGCCGCGGGGGACGCGCATTTTGACGGGCTGATCGCGGTCGACGTAAGGGTTGCGCCAGACCATGTGGACAGCGTTGCCCTTCGATCGCTTGTCCTCGGGCATGTAGTTTTCGAGCACCCCGACCGGCTCGAAGCCGTTGGCCAGCTGGAAGCGCACGACCGGATCATGGAGCTTTCCGGCGACGATCTGGTCGAGGTAGTCCTGCGCGCTGCTGACCTTGCGGGCCGCGCGCGAGTAGCCCGGCATCCGTCCGCCGAAGGCGATGCCCGTGAGATCGCGCTCTTCCGCCAGCGCGCGGCGCTCCTCGTAAAGCCGCCGGCCGATCCGCGCGCCCCGCGCCTTGGGATCGATGCACATCTCGTAGCCGTAGAGCCAGTCGCCGGTGGGATCGTGGCGACTGCCAAAGCCGTTGCCGGTGATCTCTTCCCAGTTGTGCTGTTTCAGCGCGAGATCACCGGAGATCTGCATCGAGGCGCAGTAGCCCACGACTACGCCATCGAGGATTGCGACGAAGCAGCCCTCGCGGAAGTTGTTGATCTGACCGCGGATTTCGCCAGTCGTATAGGCAGGGAGGTCGTCATAAGCCCGCCCGACCAAGGCATTGATGCCGGAAACGTCGGAAATGCGGGCCTGGCGGACTTCCAGCCGGGCCTTGTGGGCCTTGCTGGAAGTCGCACCCGAATCCTGGACTTTGGCCTTGCGGGGCCGTTTGGGGGCAGGCTCGGTCAGGCGATGCGCTCCTTCAAGCTTTCGCCATGGCGGTTTCGAGGTTTTCGACGATCGCCTCGAAGAACCGTTCGGTGGTGAGCCAGGGCTGGTTGGGACCGATCAGGATCGCGAGGTCCTTGGTCATCTTGCCGCTCTCAACGGTTTCGATGCAGACGCGTTCCAGCGTTTCGGCAAAAGCCACCACGTCAGGCGTGTTGTCGAACTGGCCGCGGTAGATGAGCCCGCGAGTCCAGGCGAAGATCGAAGCGATCGGGTTGGTCGAGGTCGCCTTGCCCGCCTGGTGCTGGCGGTAGTGGCGGGTGACGGTGCCGTGGGCGGCTTCGGCTTCGACGGTCTTGCCGTCGGGCGCCATCAGCACCGAAGTCATCAGGCCGAGTGAACCAAACCCCTGCGCGACGATGTCAGACTGCACGTCGCCGTCGTAGTTCTTGCAGGCCCAGACGAACTTGCCGCTCCACTTGAGCGCCGAGGCGACCATGTCGTCGATCAGGCGGTGCTCGTACGAGATGTTCGCTTCGGCGAACTTTTCCTTGAAGCCTTCGGTGTCGAACACCTCCTGGAACAGGTCCTTGAAGCGGCCGTCGTAGGCCTTGAGGATGGTGTTCTTGGTCGACAGATAAACCGGCCAGCCGAGGTTGAGGCCGTAGTTGAAGCTGGCACGGGCGAAATCGCGGATCGAATCGTCGAGGTTGTACATCGCCATCGCGACGCCGGCGCTCGGGAAATCGAACACGTCGAGGTCGAGCTTCGTGCCGTCATCACCGTCGAATACGAGGCGCAGCTTGCCGGGGCCGGGGATCAGGGTGTCGGTGGCGCGGTACTGATCGCCGAACGCGTGACGGCCGACCACGATCGGGTCGGTCCAGCCCGGGACCAGGCGGGGCACGTTGGAGATCACGATCGGTTCGCGGAACACGACGCCGCCCAGGATGTTGCGGATGGTGCCGTTGGGCGACTTCCACATCTTCTTGAGGCCAAATTCCTCGACGCGCTGTTCGTCAGGGGTAATCGTCGCGCACTTGACCGCGACGCCGTACAGCTTGGTCGCATTGGCGGAATCGACGGTGATTTGGTCGTCGGTTGCGTCGCGGTTTTCGACCGACAGATCGTAGTACTTGAGGTCGATATCGAGGTAGGGGAGGATCAGGCGCTCGCGGATCCATTCCCAGATGATCCGGGTCATCTCGTCACCGTCCATCTCGACGATGGGGTTCGCCACCTTGATTTTTGCCATTTTGACCTGTCTCCGGGGAAGGGGGATTATGACGTTCCCCTAGCACAGGATTGCCGGCTGACAAGGCAAGCACGGGGCATTCTCGCGTAGCGCCACCGGCTGGTCGCAGGCGAGGTCGCAGATCAGGCTTTGCCTGCAGGCTTGTCCAGATCAACAATCAGGGCATAGCAGCCCGGCAAACCGCGTTTTTCAGGGGAATGGCTGGGTGATCCGACAGGCGGCGGCGAGACTGCGGACTTCAAACTGGCGGACTTTCGCTCTCTTCGTCCTGTGCGCGCTCGCGCTGCGTTGGGCCAGTATCGGTGAACTTGGCCGCCACGCCGACGAAACTTTCTATTTTCTGGTCGGGCAACGCATGCACGACGGCGTTTTGCCTTACGTCGATGTGTGGGATCGCAAGCCCCTGGGGCTGTTCCTGATATATTACGCGATCGCTGGTATCTCGACCTCGGTAGTCGCCTACCAAGTCGTCGCCTGCCTGTTCGCGGCGGCTACGGCCGCGATCATCAGCGCGATCGCCCGGCCCTGGACTGGCGAGCGCAGCGCCGTTTTGGCCGGTCTCGCCTACCTCGTCATCATCGGTCCGTTCGAAGGTGCCACGGGGCAGGCGCCTGATTTCTACAATCCGCTGATCGCGGGCGCGGCCTTGCTGCTGTTTGGTGAAGCGGAGCGACTGGCGCAACAGGAGGTCGGGCGGCGTGTGTGGTGGGCGATGGGATTGTGCGGCCTGGCGCTCACGATCAAGCAGACGACTGCTTTCGAAGCGGCGTTTTTTGGGTTCTTTGTCCTCGTCAGTCTAGCCCGCGCCGGGGCTTCCCCGCGCAAAATAGTGAGGATCGCCGCTCTCTGCTGCGCCATCGGCGTGCTGCCGACCGTCCTCATCGGCGCGTACTACGCGGCGGTCGGCCACTTCGCGGAATATTGGCACGCGATGGTGCTGTCGAACGTAGCGAAAGTGCGCGAGAGCGGCGGCGCGTGGCGCGCCCTGAGCATCGTGGTGAAGGCGGCACCGCTACTGCTGCTGGCGGCGGCCGGGCTGTTCCTGCCCTCGGGTGACCGGCGTCCGCGTCTGTTGATCGGCGCCTGGATCGGTGCTGCGGTGCTGGGCTTTCTGGCGGTACCCAATTTTTACGGCCACTATATCCTGCCGGTGCTCGTACCGCTGTGCGTGGCTGCCGCCTTTGCGTTGAGCCGCATCAGGCAGTGGATTGTGCCGGCATTAGCATTCGCCGCGTACTCGTTCCTTTGGTTCAACCCCTTCGATGTTGCATCGTCGGCCGAAAATAGCCGCCGTATGCGCGAGATGGCGGGGCTAATCCGTGAGCATGACCGGGGCGGCGGGCTGCTCGTGTTTGATGGGCCGGTGTATCTTTATGTGCAGGCCGGGAAGCCGTTTTTGTCGCCGCTGGTGTTCCCCCAGCATCTCAACCATCAGATAGAGAACGACGTCAGTCACCTGCATACGCGCGAGGAGATCGACCGGATGCTGGCCGCAGGTCCAGGGGTGTTAGTAATGTCGCGCTTTCCGCGCAGTTTCCCTGTTAACCATTATTCACGTGGTGCTGTCCTGGCTTATGCCCGCCGCAATTGCCGAATTGTTGGCGTAGAAACGGCGGACACCTCCGGAGATCAGCTCATCATTTTCGGGGACTGCATTTCAAAGGCGCGACGCGTCGGAGTATCGACCAATTGAAGAATTCGATCGGCTCTGTATGCGCCGCTCGCGCCGGCCTTCAGCTTTCCCGCAATTTCTCGCCACCAAACGCGATGCTGGCGGGCTCGTCCTAGCCATGGCCTCCACAGCGCGATGATCGTCGGCCCGGACGGGCGAGAGACATGGAAAAGCCCGCCAAACTCAATGAGTTGGCGGACTATTTCGAATGGTGGGCGTAGCAAGGATTGA
>JBDSOM010000118.1:0-5810 GCA_039914785.1 Novosphingobium sp. | reverse complement strand
GGAAGCCCGTGTTCGGGAAGTAGCCGGTAAACCCTCCCCGCGACGTGGGGGATAGCGGCGCTTAGCGCTGGCGGAGGTCACTCACCCTGGGGAGCGCGGTTCGGGCCGGCAGCGCCGCCACCGCGTTCGGCGGCCCCCTCCCCGCAGGCGCCCTTCCCCGCAACGCGGGCAGGCTTGGTTACGCCCCGACCCGCTCGCCCAGTTCACTGAACAGCGCGGTATAGATGCTGCCCATGTCGTTCGCTGCGGTCTGCGTCAGCTTGCCCTCGGCCGAAGCCTGGCCAAGCGCGCCGAGGAAGGACATCGGATCATCGCACTCGATATCGTAGATCGCGAGATACTGGTTGGGATCGCCCCCCATCAGCTTGGCCACGAGCTGGTAGCGCTGGGCACCCTGCCCGCCAGGAAGCCCGACGATCTGGGGCAAGTGGACGTTCTGGTACCAGTCGTGGAATTCGTCTTCCTTGCCCGCGACAGGGGTGCTGAGCGCGACGAGTTTGAATTTGGGCATGTATCTCTCCATGGCCTTGTCGAGCGGCCGCGCCACCCCGCTTGGCCGCGGGGTTGGCGAAAGGTCAGTCGATGTAGCCGAGCACCGTGCCGACTTCGTACGTCTCGCCGGGGGTCGCGACGATGCGCAGCGTGCCGCTGGCGGGCGCTTCGACTTCGTTGGTCGATTTGTCGGCTTCGAGCGAGAACAGCGGATCGCCTTCCTTGACCGCCGCGCCGTCCTTGGCGAGCCATTCGGCGATCTGGCCTTCGTTCATCGAGAAGCCGATCTTGGGCAGAAGAATTTCGACAGCCATGGGTGTTCCTTCAGAAAAACGCAGGCTTCCGACAACGACACGGCGCGGGATTCGTCAAGCCCAAAGCGGCCTAAAGCGCCAACAACGCTGCCTCGGCGGAACAATCCTGGCCCGGATCCCGCGTCGCCAGCGCCGCCGCTTCGGCACGCGCGGCGGCCAGATCGGCCTGGAAGGCCGGCTCGGCATTGAGCCGCGCCACGACGGCAGAAGCGACCACGCGGCCTTCCTCGATGTCGCTGAGCCAGTGGACGTTGCAGATCCGGCGGCTGTCGCCGAACGCCCGGCCCCGGGCCACCAGCTGCGCGGTCCGCTCCGGGATCGCCTCTGCCAGGACCAGGCCCCAGCCAAACCCCAGCGAGCTGTGGCCGGAGGGATACGAGCCGTCGCCGCGCAGCACATGGTCCATGGCGGGCGTGCACATCGGCTTGCCGTTCATGATGAACGGACGCGGGCGCATGTACTTGCGCTTGGTCGCGCCGGTCGCCCCGGCGAGGTCGCGGGCGGTGCGCTGCATGAGCTTGTCGAGCAGCGGGGTGGTCACCGGCCCGATCGCGAAGCCGGCCGCGCACGAGAACGCGGACGTCGCGGCCGGCGACATGAAGTCGGCGTCGCGCGTCGCCAGTGCCCAGCGCGCAGTATCGTGGAGCGCGACCGCCGCCTCGGCCGCCGCGAGGTCACGCGCTTCGGCCGGTGAGCCCGGCGCGGGCGGCGGAGGGTTGAGCAGCAGGCTGTCGGGCGCCGCGCCGCGCGGCAGGTAGCCCGTCATGGCGAAAAACCCGGTCACGGCAGCGGGAACCGGAGCCGGCGCCGGTTGCTGGGCGAACACCGCCACTCCGGTGGCTGCCAGCGCCAGCGCTCCGGCCAGGCCGAGTGTCGTGTTGCGTCCCATGATCATCCTCTCGGGTTATATCTTGCCGCGAGCCTGAACGATCCGCACGCAGCCGTAAAGCGCGCGGACCGCCGTTATCCCGCCACGGTGCCGTCCTCGTGCGCCATCCAGTGGACGAAGCGGTGCAGCGGATACATCGCGTCGTGGGGGTTGCCGATCGTGCTCGGGCCGGCCTCGCCCAGATGCGTGACGCGCTGCGCCCCGCCGCTCGCCAAACGGTCGCGGTAGTCGCCGATCCGGTCGGGCGGATAGAACCCGATCGTCTGGGTTGCCACGTTGACCCACCGCACCGCGTCGTCAAGCGAGTCCACGCGCACCACGTTGGCGGTCTTGTTGATCGGGTGGAAATCGACCGGCTCGTCGGAACGGATGACCACGCCCTTGCCGTCGGCCTTGCCCCAGACGCGGAACTCGTCGTCGAGGAACGAGAGCGTCTCAATCGCCTCCTTGAGGTCCATGTCGTAAGCCCGCACGTCCCCGGAGGCGGCGGCGCGTTCCTGGATTCGGCGGTGGAGCTTGGCGCAGAACGCGTCGACTTGCTCCTGCGTACCTTCGACGAACTGGAACCGGCTCGATGCACACGCCTCCTGATTCAGCATCATGATGTCGGCGGAGGCAAGGTCGGCGGCGTGCTCTTGCGCCTCTTCCGAAACGTGCGCTTCCCTGCCGACCATCGAGATCGAGGTCTTCGGATCGAACGAAATCAGCTGCAGCCCGGGGCCGGTGTACTTGATCAGGTTGTTGATCGCATCGCCGCCACCCCAGCCGACGATCTTGTCGAAGTACTGCGGGCGCAGTAGCACGCCCTCCGTCGCTTCGTCACCGCCGCGCCAATAGACCGCCGACATCGACTTCACGATCGGATGCTCGGGATCGATCTCGGCCATCGTGCGCAGGATCGCGACGGTGGTGAACGGATCGCTCGAGCTCATCTTGAACAAGTTGACGGCCTTGACCAGTGCGCCGTGGGCGATCGACTTGACCGCCACCCCCGGCGAATTGCCGGGCAGCACATGGATCAGCCGGGGCGCGAAAGCGCGAACGAAGCTCTTGCGCCCGGTGAAGTCCTGCTTGGGCACCCATTCGTCGAGCGCGCGCGGATCGGTGAAGTTCTGTTCGACTTCCGCCATCAGCCGCTCGCGGTTCAGCGTCATCGTCGCGTAGTGGGCCTGGTGGGCGACCACCTCGCGCGGGAGGATGTGCGTGCTGCACATCCGATCGATGCAATCCTGGAAGATCTGGTTCTTCGGATCGCGGATGCGCTCGCCGGTCTCCACCAGAAAATCGATGATTTCCGAAGTCGGGACGTTGAGCAGCGGGGGCACTTCGATGCGCGGCTGAACCGCGGCGTTGAGGTCGAGCGCGGGCGTTGCGAACGTGACGCCGAGGTCGCGGGAGCGATGCAGGGTATCGCTGCCCTCGACCAGCTTCCCCCGCAGGAAGAACGGCGCGGAGACGATCTCCTCGGTAGATTGCCCGGCCTGGGTAAGTTCAGAAGTCGCGCTCATGATACACCTCGCACGTAAGCATCCACGGTCCCGGCACAGCCGATCTTATCATCGCCCTCGAGATCGGCGTAGCGCGCGATGTCGTCGCGGATCGTCGGGCCGGTGTGGCCGCAAGCGCACGGCTTGAACTGGATCGCGATCTTGTCGCCCGAAATCACCCCGCCCCAGCGGCCGTCGATGGACAAGTCGAAGAACGCGGCGCGGCCTTCGTATTCCTCGTCCTGGATGGGCAGCAACGCGTCGCCATCCTTGTTAAGGACCAGCGGCACCACCCACGGCGGGATGTGATAGCGGTTGCCCTGCTGGCAGCGCGGCATGCCCGAATGCAGTTCCTGCATCGAATAGTTCTGATAGTTGCGCTCAGGCTGGATGTTGAACGTGTCGTAGACGAATTCGCGGTAGTCGTCGGGCAGCTTGGCGCGCTTCAGCCCGCCGCCGACGTAGATCGTGTTCTGGGGATTGAAGTCCTTGGCGCTGTAGCCGCGGTCGCGAACTTCCTTGGCAACGTCGTAGAGCCCCTTCCACATCCCGGTGATATGCAGGCGCCCGGCGCGCTGTTCGATCAGCGCAGTCGCGGTTATCCCGACGGCGTCCTCGACGAGCTTCCCGCGCTCGGCCGACGTCTTTTCCATCGCCGCGATCTCGGACGGCGTCGCGGTGCCCTCGGCGATCTTCTTGCGCATCACGACCATCCCGGTCAGGTCGCCCACCGTGATCGGCGGCACCGGATAAGCGAACCGCTCGACGGCCGGATCCTGCAGCTTGGCGATATAGGCTTCACCCGTCGCGTGGTTGCGTGGGGTATAGGCGACCGGCGCCATGCCGAACATCTGGCGGTCGCTGTCGAGCGTCGTGCCCGAGCCCCAGGCGTAAGCGCTTGGCGCCTCGAGCTTCACCCACTCCATGTCCTTGGCCGAAGCCACGAGCATCGCCGACTTGCCGGTGGTCCCGCTGGAGCAGGACACGAAGAAGCCCTCGCGCTCGAGATTGGCGAGCCAGCCATCGACGTCGGCCGCGTCCTTGACCTTGTCGACCGGCACGCGGTGGGCCGAAACGGTATCGAGCCACTTCGACAGGCGATCCCAGCGCTGGTCGACCAAGAAGCTTTCGGGATAGCTCTTGTAGGCGGTGTGCGGGAACAGCAGCTGCACCGCGTCGTCTAGGCTCGCCACTTCGGTCAGCCCGGCCTCCCCGGCGCGGTGGCCAAGCAGCTTGATCTGGTCCTTGCGCTGCTGAAAGCGCTCGTTGATCGCGGCGACCTGCAAGTCGCGAACGCCCGCATGGGTATAATCGTAAGGGTCCGCCGTGCGGACGCGGCCGGTCAGTTCCTCGACCGCGCTGCTTTCAACCACCGTCGCCATATCGCTCTCCTGGATCATCTCGACGCCGCTTCATTAACGGCATCATTGACGTATCGTTACGCCCGATTCGGGGGTGGGCGCAAGGAAAAAAGAATCGCCCTCGCCGGCTTGCTTCTGCGCTCCCGTGGTATTAATGGAGACTTGGACGTTTCGTTATAACGGAACGCCGTGCACGAACGAGCCCGCCGGGGCCGCTTGGGAGAGCCCGCATGTATTTCCAGGAAATCCGCCTGAACTGGCACGTGCTGCTGTCCGGCGCGTTCGGCATAGCGCTGGGCTCGTCGCTCAGCCATTACACGCTGAGCCTGTTCGGCCCGCCGCTGATCAAGGACCTCGGCTGGTCCAGATCCGAATTCGCGCTGGTCGGCTCGATCCCGCTGGCGACGCTGCTGCTGATCCCGTTCGCCGGCCGCTTCGTCGATCGGTTCGGCACGAAAGTCGCAGCGATCATCGGCTTCACCGCCGTGCCGCTCGGGTTCGTGGCGATGAGCCTGATGAGCGGCAACCTGATCGAATACTTCGCGATCTATCTGGCCCAGCACGTGTTCGGCATCCTGACCACTTCGCTGGTGTTCTGCCGCGTCGTTGTCGAACGGTTCGACGTCGCGCGGGGCATCGCGCTGTCGGCGACGATGAGCGCACCGCCGCTCGCCGGCGCGCTGGCCGCGCCGTTCCTTGGCGGGATCATCGCCGAGGATGGCTGGCGCATGGGCTACCTGGCGCTGGCCGCGATCACCGCCAGCGGCGGGCTGATCGCGATCCTGCTGATGGGCCGCAATCGCCGCCGCCAGCCGGCCGCCGAGACTGCACCCAGCGATTCCGGTCTCCTTGATTCCGGTCTCCTTGATTCCGGCCCCGTTGATTCCGGCCCGGCCAAAACCGCTCTGCCCGCAGCGACCGTCACGCTGAGCCGCGCCGAATTCTTCGCCATGTGGCGCAACCCCATGCTGCTGCTGGTCGTGACCGGCATGATGCTGGTCAACCTGCCCCAGGCGTTCGCCTCGTCGCAGCTCAAGCTGGTGGCGCTTGCCAACGGCGTATCGGACGGCAGCGCGACGGCGATGGTGTCGCTTTACGCGATCGGCGTGATCGTGGGCCGGTTCGCCAGCGGGATCGCGCTCGACAGCAAGGTCGGCCCGCATATCGTGGCGATCGTGGCCCTCGGCCTGCCCGCAGTGGGCTATCTGCTGTTCGCCTCGTCGGTGACGGCGCTGCCGCTGCTGATGGGCGGGGTCATCCTGATCGG
>JBDSOM010000191.1:0-2272 GCA_039914785.1 Novosphingobium sp. | reverse complement strand
GGCGAGCCGCGCGCGCATGGCTTCGCGGTGCGGCCCGATCTTCGGCGCCTCGCAGACGATCGTCACGTCCGCGTTGCCGATCGTATAGCCGGCTTCGGCGACCAGGGCTGCGGCATGGGCTAGAAAGCGGTCGGAAGAAACGCCGCGCCACTGCGGATCGCTGGGCGGAAAATGCTGGCCGATGTCGCCCGCGCCGACGGCGCCGAGCAAGGCGTCGACGAGCGCGTGGATCGCGACGTCGGCGTCGCTGTGCCCGGCCAGACCGTGCGAATGCTCGATCCGCACACCGCAGAGCCACAGCTCCTCGCCTTCGGCCAGGCGGTGGACGTCGTAGCCCGAGCCGACCCGCATCGCGGGCAGGACCGCGGTGAAGTCGGTCGCGTACGTTAACTTGTGCAAGGCCTCGTCTCCTTCGACCAGCGCGATGTCGAGGCCCGCAGCTTGGGCGACCTGGGCGTCGTCGCCAGCGGTGGACTCGCCTTCCCACGAGCGATGCGCCGCAAGTATGTCTTTATAGCGAAACGCCTGCGGGGTCTGCACCCGGCGGAAGTCTTCGCGGCGGGCGGGCGATCCCATCAAGCCGCCGGCGGCTTGGGTAAGGCTGTCCACGACCGGGAGGACGGGGATCGCGCCAGGTTGGGCAGCTAACGCCGCGACAAGCCGCGCGATCACTGCTTGTGGCAAAATCGGCCGGGCGGCGTCGTGGATCAGCACCAGTTCGGGCGCGTCGCCGGACAGCGCCTCGAGGCCGAGCCGCACCGAACGCTGCCGGGTCGCTCCGCCGGTGATGAAGAGGACGCCCGGAACGCGGTCGAGCGCAGCGGCGGCGATCTGCTCCGCCCCTTCGGGGATGGCGATCACGATCGTGGCGACGCCGGCCTGCGCCAGCGCCTCGGCCGAATGGCGCACCACCGGCTTGCCGCGCCACAGCGCGAATTGCTTGGGCAGCGGTTGACCGGCGCGCAGCCCTTGTCCGGCGGCGACGATGATGGCTGCAATGCGGGGGGAGGGGCTATCGCTCATAAACCAACCGCGCCGGTAATCGCTTGCCGCAGGAAGGGCAATCCACTATGCGCTGCCTGTTTTTTAGGCAGATGCATGACGCTTCCTACCCCGCCCTCGCTCAAGCCGATCCAGGTCGGCCCGGTCCGGATCGATTGCCCGGTCATTCTCGCGCCGATGACCGGCGTGACCGATATGCCGTTTCGCACGCTGGTGCGGCGGTTTGGCTCGGGGCTCAACGTCACCGAAATGATCGCTTCGCCCGCCGCGATTCGCGAAACGCGCCAGTCGATCCAGAAAGCCGCGTGGCATCCGGTCGAAGAACCCGTGTCGATGCAGCTTGTCGGCTGCACGCCGCACGAAATGGCCGAGGCTGCCAAGCTTTCCGAGCAAAAAGGCGCGGCCATCATCGATATCAACATGGGCTGCCCGGTGCGCAAAGTGACGAGCGGCGACGCTGGTTCGGCCCTGATGCGCGACCTGCCGCTCGCCGCGAGCCTGATCAAGGCGACCGTCGAGGCGGTCGGGGTGCCCGTGACGGTCAAGATGCGCATGGGCTGGTGCCATGATAGCCTGAACGCCCCGCAACTGGCGCGGATGGCGGAAGATCTCGGCGCCAAGCTGATCACCGTCCACGGTCGCACCCGCAACCAGATGTACAAGGGTGAGGCGGACTGGGCGTTCGTCCGTTCGGTCAAGGATGCGGTATCGGTCCCGGTCATCGTCAATGGCGACATCTGCGGGATCGAGGATTGCGCTCAGGCGCTTCAACAATCCGGCGCGGACGGGCTGATGATCGGGCGCGGCGCTTACGGCAGGCCATGGCTGCTGGGCCAGGTGATGCACTGGTTGAACGGCGGTGGCGCATTTGCCGATCCCACGATAGACCAACAATTGGCTTTGATCCTAGAGCATTACGAGGCGATGCTCGTGCATTATGGTGAAGATGTCGGCGTCAAAATGGCGCGCAAGCATCTTGGTTGGTATACCAAGGGCCTGTCCGGTTCGGCCGAGTTTCGCAACCGGGTGAACTTTGTCGATGACGCGGCAGAAGTCATGCGATCGCTGCGCGAATTTTACGCGCCGCTCCTTCAGCGCCAGGCGGCATGACGTCATCCATCGATGCCCAGCGGCTGCTTGCCAGCCTGCCGCTCGCGGTCGTGCTGACGGCGCCTGGCCAGCGGATCAATTGGGCCAATCCCGCAGCCGAACAGTTCTTTGGGCAGAGCCTGCGCCGCCTCGCCGGTCGGCGACTGCAAGACGTACTGGG
>JBDSOM010000120.1:0-3978 GCA_039914785.1 Novosphingobium sp. | reverse complement strand
ACCGATGGCGGCGTGGCTGACCGATTGGCGCGGGCGCTACACCGGCCGCGCCCTGGCCATGGCGTCTCCGGCCAGCACTGCGGAGCTAGCCGAACTGGTCCGCCTTTGCGCCCGCCACGGCGTCGCTATCGTGCCCCAAGGCGGCAACAGCGGGATGTCCGGCGGCGCCACTCCCGATGAGACCGGCCGGGAACTGCTCGTGTCGCTGCGCCGAATGGATTCCCTCGGTCCGGTCGATATCGAGAGCCGGCGGATCGTCTGCCAGGCGGGTGCAATCCTGCAGAAGCTCCACGAGGCGGCCGACCAGGCCGAGCTGCGCTTTCCGTTGACCCTGGGCGGCAAAGGGTCGGCCACGATCGGCGGGCTGATCTCCACCAACGCGGGCGGCAGCCAGGTGCTCCGCCACGGCTCGATGCGCGCGCTCGTGCTCGGCCTTGAAGCGGTGCTGGCGGATGGCAGCGTCTATTCCGCGCTCACGCCGCTCAAGAAGGACAACCGCGGGTTCGACCTCAAGCAGTTGCTGATCGGGTCCGAGGGGACCCTGGGAATCGTCACCGCCGCAACGCTGAAGCTGCTGCCCGCCGTGGCCGAACGCCGCGTGCTCTGGGCCGGCGTGCCCTCGCTCCAGGCCGCGCGCGCGCTGCTCCTGCATTGCGAGCGCGCGGCAGGCGACGCGCTCGAAGTGTTCGAGGTCGTGCCGCAAACGTGCCTCGATGCGGTCCTGGCGTACTTGCCGGGCGCGCGCTCGCCGCTCAGCGAACGCCATGCCTGGCATGCGCTGATCGAACTCGTCGCGGACCGCAGCGATGCCGACACTTTGGGCGACCGCGCCGAGGCAATGCTCGCGGCCGCGTTCGATGCCGGGCTGGTCGAAGACGCCGCGATCGCCGCGAGCGAGACCCAGGCGGAAGCGTTCTGGCTCCTGCGAGAGACCGTTGCCCCCGCCGAACGCGCGCAAGGGCCCGCGGTCCAGCACGACATCTCCGTCCCAGTCGAGCGCATGCCCGATTTCGTCGATGCGGCGATCCCAGCCGTCGAGGCCGAGTGGCCCGGGACCCGGGCCCTGGCGTTCGGTCACCTCGGCGACGGCAACGTCCACTTCCACGTCCTTGCGCCCACAGGGGTCGATCCGCAGGTGTGGGACCGCGGCGACGGGCGGGCGATCAGCCGCCAGGTACACGACCTCGTCACCGCCTGGGGCGGCTCTATTTCCGCCGAGCACGGTATCGGCCAGTCGAAGCGCGACGAACTGGCGCGCCTCGGGGATCCGGTGGCCCTGGCCATGATGCGCAGCGTCAAGCGGGCACTGGATCCACAAGGGTTGCTAAACCCCGGCAAGCTGGTTGCGCCGGCCGCTTCCCCCTCGTAGAAACCCGGCACTTTCAGCCGCACGATAACATCGGAGTTTAACCATGGCCAGCGCGCCGCAAGCCCAACTTCCCCTGTTCTACCAGGACCTCATGCCGCTCAACAGCCGCGATCACGGCACCTGGCGCAGTCGGCCGACCGATCGGGCCGCCTGGCTCGTTGGGCAGCACGCGGTTCCGCTGACGGTAGAAGAGTTTCCGCAAGCCGCCCGTAATTACCCGATCATTTTCACGACGGGCGACGATCCGGTGCCGCTGGCGCTGATGGGCCTCAACGAGGGCGTGAACACGTTCGTGGACGCCGAGGGCAAGCTGCTCGAGAACGTATATGTCCCGGCTTACGTGCGCCGCTATCCGTTCCTGCTCGCCAAGCTGACGCCCGACGCCAGCGATCTTTCGTTGTGCTTCGATCCGACCACCGACCTGATCGGTGAGTATGACGAAGGCGCCGCCCTGTTCGACGGCGAAAAGCCGAGCGAATCGTGCCAGGCCATGCTCGATTTCTGCCAACAGTTCGAAGAAGCCGGCATGCGCACGGGCGCATTCGTCGAGGAGCTCAAGAAGCATAACCTGCTGATGGACGGCGAAGTCGCCATCCAGATCGAAGGGCAGGAACAACCGTTCGTCTATCGCGGCTTCCAGATGATCAACCAGGAAGCGTTGCGCGAACTGCGCGGCGATGTGTTGCGCGGCTGGAACCAGAGTGGCCTGCTGCCCCTGATTTACGCCCACCTGTTCTCGCTCGATCTCGTCAGGGAAGTGTTCGGCCGTCAGGTCCAGCAGGGCACGGGTCCCGTCGCAGCTCCGGTTCCGGTAACCGCATAAGTTAGCCATCCTATTGCGAGGCTCTTGCGAGAGGGGCTTGCAAGGCTGGATTTTCCCGCCTATTTTGCTGGCTCCCGTTGGTGCTTCCCTCATGGCCCGGCGGGTTGGTGCACTTCGTGCACCTCCTCCCTGAACCTTGGCCACCTCGTGCAGATGCACGAGGTGGTTTTTTATGGGCTATTCGGCCGCTTCGACCCAGGGCGAGGCCCCATCGTCCCGGCCCAGCCCGGCGACGTCCTGCGCTAGCCGGCGCACGAGCCCCGACAACAGATGGACCATCGCGGCAAACCCGGCCCCCGGTTCAACCAACCGCGAATCCAGGTAGCTGCTCCGATCGACCTCCAACTGGACCGCATGGAGGCCCTGCGCCGGATCGCCATGGCGCTCGAGCACATAGCCGCCGGCATAAGGGCGGTTGTGCGCCGTCCCGCGGCGCATTTCGGCGAAGTAGTTGAACGCGGAGCCGATCAGCATGCCGTGGCAGGTCGATCCGAAACGATCCCCGAGCACGAACTCGGGTGTCGCATGCCCGCTGCGCAGCGACAGGGGCGGCATCGAATGGAGATCGAGCAATAGCGCCGCACCCCACCGATCGCGCAAGTCCGCCAGGGTTTCGGCCAGGCAGGCATGATAGGGCTCGTGGATTCCGGCGATGCGGGCCTGGAGGTCGGTTTCGTCGTGCCGACGCTTCCACAGCTCGCCTAACCCGGGAAGGCGTCGCGGAATAAGGCCCAGACCGCTGCGCGCGCGTCCCGGCGTATAGCTCCCGACATCTCCCGGTGGGCCGCGGCCGAACATGTCCCAGTCGATGTCGTCGGCGGCGCGGTTCAGATCGATCATCGCGCGCGGCGCATGGGCGACCAGCAGAGTCGCCCCCGTTTGCTCCGCCACCCGCTCGGCCAGACGGTCGACGAACCGGTCCTCCAGGCGCAGCGCAGCAAAACCGGGATTGCGCATCCGCTCCAGCAGCGAGCCGGGATATGTCCGGCCGGCATGGGGCACGGCGATAAGTACGGGAATCGGCGAAGGCTCGGGCCCGCTCAAGTAGAACGCTGGCAGCCCTCCCGACCCGGGGATCTCTCCCCCGGCCGAGCGATGCGAATCGGTCTTGGGTAGCCCGCCGTCCTGTTCCATGTTCGATACGCTGGCGTGGAAGGCCGGTCCTGTCAAAGTCGGCGATCGGTGATTTGGACGGGAATGTTAACCGACTTGGGTTACAAGGCGGGCAAGACGCGGCCGGCGAGCCTTATGGAGACTAAGCCCAGCATGATCCGGATTTTACTCGCCGAAGACGAAGAAGCGATGCGTGCCTACCTTGCCCGGGCGCTGCAGAACGCCGGCTACGACGTTGTGGCTGTCGATCGCGGCACGGACGCCTTGCCCTTGCTCGAGCGCGAGCACTTCGACCTGCTGCTGTCCGACATCGTCATGCCGGAGATGGACGGCATCGAGCTGGCGCAGCGTTGCGCGGAAATCAGCCCGCAGACCAAAGTCATGTTTATCACCGGCTTTGCCGCCGTCACCTTGCGCGCCAGCCGCGAAGCCCCGCAGGCGCGCGTCCTTTCGAAGCCATTCCACCTCAGGGACCTCGTCCTGGAGGTGCAGCGCATCTTTGGCGAATCGAACCAGGCGAGCATTTAGCGAAGAAACCGATTTAGCTGGTTGCATCGCTTGGGAGGCCTCGCTAAAGGCCGCCCCTGCCCGGCAATGCCGCGCAAACGAATGGTGCGGGCGTATAGCTCAGTGGTAGAGCACTATGTTGACATCGTAGGGGTCGCAAGTTCAA
>JBDSOM010000160.1:0-17803 GCA_039914785.1 Novosphingobium sp. | reverse complement strand
ACAAGATATGGCGGGCTGCAGTGTCCTTGATGTAGATACTGTCTGACTTTGGGATCTGTGCATGGCACGCAAAGGCGCAACCGTTTGCGTTTTCTGATGTCTTGGTCGCCGCGATGATCTTGGCGATTCCATCGGACGTTGCGGGCAGCAACATAGACGGCGAATTGTCCATCGCCAGATAGAAATCGACGTTGGGGGGTTGCTGGGCGCTGGCGCTCGCCGTGCCGGTCACAGTCAGGGTATTGGCCCCAAGGATCCCGCTGAACAAGTTGATCGACTGGACTGTATAGCTGACCGTCGCCTTGCGCAGATAGCCCAACGAGCCGCCGCTTCCAGAAGTGCCATCGACTACGACCGGGGTCATCACCAGGTTCTGATAGCCGCTCGCTCGGGCGGCCTGCGCATTGAACATCTTTGTCGCCGCAGTCGTCGACTCGGTGTTCGACTGAAGGATCATCCCGGGCGCGACAGCCGCCAGCGCCGCCGAGTCAGCGGCGGCATTCAATTGCGTCTGAAGGCTCATCGCGCGGCCGTAATCGACTCCGAAACCGACCGTGAAAGTCAGCGGAATGATTGCAAACCCCATGAGCATCAGGACGTTGCCCGCCTGATCGCCCTTTAGGCGGGCGATCAGTTTGCCCAATGGCACCGAAGAAAGGGAGGAGAGGAGCTTCTTCATCATAAGTGCACCTAGAAAAGGCGGGGAACCATGTAGATGGTGTTGGTCAACGGGGTGGGGGTGAGCGAGAAAAAGCTGACCCCGGGCGTGTAACTGTAGGTGACCGTACCCACGAACAGCCAGCCGCCGGCAGTGCCCACCTGCGTCTTGGTACTGGTTCCCGGAGCAAGGTTGCCGCAAACGTTCGAGGCGTCCGGCGAAGTCGGAATCATCGTCGTGGTGACCATGTTGCTTGGGATCGTGATGATGGTGTTGGCGGCCTGCGCCTCGCTCGTGGGGAGCGTGCCGGCGGTGTGGCTCGACGTGGTGGCTGTAACCGTGCTGCCATCGGCACTTTGTGTCTGGGCCTGGGTCCAGACGACATAGGCGTGGGTGGCATCGCAGACCCTGACCAGCGAAACCTGCTGGGTCGCGTTGTTGAGCTTGTAAGGGGACAGGACGACCGCACTGGCGCTGAGCTGCGTCCTCGCGTTGGCGGACGACGGATTGTTGTAGATGATCGCGGGAGACATGGTCCGACTGACGAGGTCGACCAGCGAACGGGTCGCGATCGCGGTTTTGCGACTGCAAGCGATCATGTCGGAAACGGAAATTCCGCCCAGGTACAACACCAGCAGCACCGGCAGCGCGAACGCGAATTCCACCAACACCGCTCCGCGCGTGTTCCGGGCGAAGCGCCTCAGCATGATGTTTGCGACGAGCTGCATGCATAGTCTTCGGTCGTTAAGACTGACGTGGCCACGAGCATGCGGTTGGAGTTGGGCTGGTTAACCAGGTTCAACCCGAGCGGCCCCCTGCCGGTTGGCCACAGATAGATCAATTGGACGACGAGAATGCGGTTCTTCCCGCTGCCGCCCGACTGGTTGCTGTACCCGGTATTGGTCGCGGTCAGCACGCCGCTGCTGTTATAGGTGAATGTCGGGGCCGCGCCGCTGGTCACGTTATATGTGGTCGCTGTTGTCACGTTTACCGTGAGCCGAGAGCACGACAGCAACGGCGGCAAGGACTTCGGAATCGTGATGGCCGCGCCGCTGGAATCCGTGCCGGTAGCGCCATTGCAGATGGCATCTTTGAACTCGGCCGCAGTCATGCCGGTATGACCGTTCAGCGTCATCGTCTGGGCTGAGCCGACGAGTAGCAAACGGGCTGCGCTCTGGGCCGCCGTCTCCAGCATCTGCTGTGCGAAATAGATGGAAATCGTGTACAGAATCGCGAACAGAAGCGCGAGGAACGCCGGCCCGACGATGGCGAACTCCACGGCGGCCGCGCCGTCACGGTTTTTGGCCAAGCGCGCGCCAAATCGGTGGAGCGCCCTCAGGACGCCATTGATACTGTGCGAAATCGCCACCCCTGCGGCCCTCCTTGAGCGTATTCTGCATGATCAAGGTTCAGATTTCGTAAACGGGCGTTACGGCGTTCGTCGGCCCGGCTGGGCTGCCCTGTGGTGCCTTCGGCCTGGCCATCTTAGTCCCCGGGAACACCGCCGCTTCCCAGGGATTGTGACTCGCACAGCCCAGGAGATGCGCATGGCCGCCCGGCCCTATTGGAAAGGCCAGATCCGTCTGGCGCTCGTGTCGATTCCGGTGGAGGTCTATTCGGCCACGCGGAGCGGAGCGACGGTCGCGTTCAACCAGATCCACAAGCCCAGTGGCAAGCGCATCCATTACGAGAAGGTCGTGGAGGGCATCGGTCCGGTCGACGTCGACGATATCGTCAAGGGCTTCCAGTACGCCAAGGATGAATACGTTCTGCTCGACGAGCAGGAGATCGAGGGGCTGAAGCTGGAGAGCAAGAAGACCCTCGAACTCACCCAGTTCGTGCCGATGGAGGACATCGACATGATCTATTTCGAGAAACCCTATTACATCATTCCCGCCGACGACCTGGCCGAGGAAGCGTTCATCGTGCTGCGCGAGGCCTTGCGCAAAAGCCGCAAGGTCGGGCTCGGCCAGTTGGCGATGCGCGGACGTGAGTACGTGGTCAGCATCAAGGCTTGCGGGCGCGGTCTGGTGATGGAAACTCTGCGATATGCCGATGAAGTGGTTAAAGCGCAAAGCTATTTCCGCGATATCGGCGATGATAAGCCCGATGAGGATCTGCTCGACCTGGCGACCACTTTGATCGAGAAGAAGACTGGCCGGTTCGATCCTGCCGATTTCCACGATCGTTACGTCGATGCGCTGAAGGAGCTGATCGAGCGCAAGAAGAAGGGCAAGACGCTCAACATCGAGCACGACGGCGATAGCGGCAGCGAGAAGCGCGGCGGCAATGTCGTGGACCTGATGGCGGCGCTGAAGAAGTCGCTGAATTCGGGTGGCGGGGCGAGCAAGGCTGCGGCCAAGCCCGCAGCGAAAGCGCCCGCCAAGAAGGCTGCGGCCAAGCCGCCGGCACGCAAGCGCGCCTGAGGCCAGGGGCATGGCCAGCAAGGACAGTCTGGCCACCTACCGCGCCAAGCGCGACTTCAAGCTGACGGCAGAACCAGCGGGTGCTGGAAAGGCGGGCGCGGCGGCGGGGCACAGTTTCGTCGTGCAAAAGCACGCGGCTTCGCGGCTGCACTACGACTTTCGACTGGAAATGGACGGCGTGCTGCTCAGCTGGGCGGTGACGCGCGGGCCGAGCGCCAACCCCGATGACAAGCGGCTGGCGGTGCGGACCGAGGACCACCCGCTCGACTACGCCGGGTTCGAGGGCACCATTCCCAAAGGCCAGTACGGCGGCGGCACTGTCATGCTGTGGGACCACGGCACCTGGGAGCCGCATCCGGGCAAGGACCCGCGCAAGACGCTGGTCGAGGGTCATTTGCATTTCACCCTCCACGGGACACGGATGAAGGGCGAATGGCTGATGATCCGGCTCAAGCCGCGGGGGAAGGAAAAGTCGGAGAACTGGCTGCTGCGCAAGATCGCCGACGCGTACGCCGGCGGATCGGACGACCTCGTCGGCATGCACCTGACCAGCGTCACCACCGCGCGGACGATGGAGGATATCGCGGAGGGCAAGCGGGGCGCGGCGCGCTCTGCCCCTATGGCGCGGGCAAAAGCGCGGAAGGCGGGCGGCAAGGGGCCACCGCCGTTCCAGGCGGTCCAACTCGCCACGCTTGTCGATCATGTCCCGGCGGGCGGCCGGTGGCTGCACGAACTCAAGTACGACGGTTACCGCACCCTGGTGGCGGTCGGCGGCGGCGAGGCGCAAGGCTATACCCGCTCCGGGCTCGACTGGTCGGACCGTTACCCCGCCGTGCTCGCAGCGGCGGCTGCCCTGGACGTCGGCAGCGCCCTGATCGACGGCGAGGCTGTGGTGATCCTCCCCGATGGGCGGACCAGCTTCCAGGCGCTGCAGGCGGCGCTCAAGGACGACCCGCAGGCGATCGTGTTCTACGCCTTCGACTTGCTCGAACTCGACGGCAAGGACCTGACCGATCGGCCGCTGATCGAGCGCAAGGCGAAGCTCGCCGAGCTCCTGGCGGGGCGGGATGGCGCTCTGCTCTATTCCGATCACATCGTCGGACAGGGCGAGGAACTTTTCGCGCATGTTTGCAAGACGGGGCTGGAAGGTATTGTTTCTAAACGCAGCGATGCCCGCTATGTTGGCGCGCGCACGCGCACGTGGGTCAAGACGAAATGCACCCGCCGACAGGAGTTCGTCCTTGTCGGCTGGATTCCGTCCGACAAAGGGCGGGAGTTTCGCTCGCTCCTGCTCGGCACGCATGAGGACGGCACGCTGCGGTATGCCGGCAAGGTTGGCACTGGGTTCTCGGCGGCGCTGCGGCAGGAACTGCTGGCGAAGATGGCCCCGCTCGAACGCGACAAGCCCGCGGTCGCCGCGCCACGCGCCGAAGTGCGCGGCGCACACTGGATCGCTCCCGAACTGGTCGCCGAGATCGCTTTTACCGAATTCACCGGCGACGGGGTGCTGCGCCATTCGAGCTTCCTCGGCCTGCGCGGCGACAAGCCGGCCGCGGCCGTGGTGCTGGAAGCCCCTAAGCGAGTAGAGCAGGTGATCGCCCCGGCCGCGCCGAGCGGCGTCAAGATCAGCAATCCGCAACGGGTGATCTTCCCGGAAGGGAACCTGACCAAAGGGCAACTGGCGGACTACTACGAGGCGGTTTCGCCGATCATGCTGCCGTGGATGGGCAGCCGGCCGATCAGCCTGGTTCGTTGTCCACAAGGGCGCGCGAAGAAGTGCTTTTTCCAGAAGCACGACGCCGGGACGTTCGGCAAGGCGGTCCGCCACGTCCCCATCGCCGAGAAGGACGGTCACAAGGAGGATTATCTCTACGTCGAAACGGCGGAAGGCGTGTTGAACTGCGTGCAAATGGGCACGATCGAGTTCCATGGCTGGGGTTCCCGCGTAACGGACGTGGAGAAGCCGGACCGCTTGGTCTTCGATCTCGACCCCGACGAAGGGTTGGACTTCGCCGACGTGGTTTCGGGTGCGTTTCGCGTGCGCGACCTGCTGGCCGAGATCGGCCTCGTCACTTTCGCGATGGCGACCGGCGGCAAGGGTGTCCATGTCATCGCCCCGCTCACGCCGTCGGCGGAGTGGCCCCAGGTCAAGGATTTCGCCCACCGCTTTGCGCTGGCACTGGCCCAGGCAGAACCGAAGCGCTTTACCGCGGCATTGGCCAAGGCCAAGCGCAAGGGGCTGATCTTCATGGATTACTTGCGCAACCAGCGCGGCGCGACCGCGGTGATGCCCTACAGCGCGCGCTCGCGCCCTGGCGCGCCGATCGCGGTGCCGATCACCTGGGAGGAGTTGCGCGGGCTCGACAAAGCCTCGGGCTGGCACATCACCGATGCCGAGGAAATGCTGACCCGCGCGGCCTCTCGCGAACTCGCGCAGTGGGGCCGGGCGGACCAGCGTCTACCGGAACTTTAACCCCGCACCAGTGCCCCGCCACTAGTGCGCCTGGCACTAGCGCCTCCGTACTAGCGCAAGGTGGCGACGACGTCGGCGATCGATGCCGTGGCAAAGCCGATCGCGCTGTCGGAAAGGCCGTATGGCAGGAACAGCGTGTTGCCCACGCGCATTCCGCCGCAGCTGTAGACGACGTTGGGGACGTAACCCGCGCGGTCGTTGTCACGCGCCGCGAGCAGCGGGGTGACGCTGCGGCCGAGCACTTTCGACGGGTCCTTGGCGTCGAGCAACAGCGCGCCGATCGAATACTTGCGCATCGCGCCGACCCCATGGGTGAGGACCAGCCAGCCTTCGTCGCACAGGATCGGGCTGCCACAGTTGCCGATCTGGATGAACTCCCACGGGTACTTTGGTTCGATCAGCAAGGTGCCGTCGTCGTCCCAGGTGTCCAGCTTGTCGGAGTGGAGCAGGAACAGGTTCTTGCCGTCCTGGCGGCCGAGCATGACGTACTTGCCGTCGATCCGCTTGGGGAACAGTGCCATGCCCTTGTTGCGGCCGGCCTTGCCGTGGATCGGTTCGAGCGTGAACGTTCGGAAGTCGCGCGTGCGCATCAGTTCGGAGCGGATTTCACGGCCGCTATAGGCGGTGTAAGTCCCGACCCATTCGTAGTCGCCCTTGCCGTGGTTGAAACGGACCAGGCGCAAATCCTCCAGGCCGCCGCGCTGGGCTTCGGTGACGGGAAAGATCACCGTACCCGATAGCGTGCTCTCTTCGTGGCGGAAGATCTGCACCGGCTCGTCGTTGGCGACGGCGGCGCAAGGGTCTGACTGGGCGGAACTCGCGATCGAGGGCTCCGGCCACAAGTCGAACGCACCGTCGGCGTCGATGATCCCCTCGCGGAAGGCGATGGTGCTGATGTGGCCTTCGCCGACCGAGCGCATCGACATGACGAAACGCTTGGCCCCGTTCTTCAGCCCGGTCTGATTGGGGTGCTCGACCACGCTGGGGTTCATCAGGGCGGCCGCGGCGTAGCTGTATTCGTGGCAGAAATAGGCGCCGATCAACCGCTTGCGGGTCATCGAGATATTCGACGGAATCTCCATCCCGTTCGAGACCTGGCCGAATCGTTCGTCGAAAACGGCTTCGATCCGCCAGTGACGGTCATCGAATTCGTCCAGCATCTGGCTGTATTCGTGCCGGACTTCCTCACGCGACAATGCCAGCACATCCGCCACCAGGCGGCGAGCGCGGGGGGAGGGCGTGTTGCTGTCTTGCCAGCCGAGGTGGAATGGTCGGATCACCACGCGCTCGGGTGCGGCTTCAAGCCGCAGCGGATGCAGGATCAGCGGAGATTCCGTGTGCGCGGCGGCCCCGTCGTCCGGGGAAGACGAGATCGATGCGGCGGGCACACCAGGGGCTTGATCGTTGGTCAGGGTCATAACTGGATCACCCTACCTGATACGAATACTGCGTCTCGCGAACGAGCCCGATAAATAATTTTTCCACGACAACCCTCATCGCCGCCGTCTTGGAGACCCCTGGCGATCGCACGCTGTCCTGGCGATGCGACCGATCCAATCATTTCGCCGACCGTCGCTGAACAGATGCCGAATGAACCACCTTGCAGCAACTAATAATCAGGTTTCGCACCGATCATTTTGGGCAAAATACAGCGAAAACAAGGATTTCTGAGCGTGATCGTTCGATCAAACGTCCACGGATTCTTGCGCGACCCTTGGGGTGGACCGCAGGAGCGGGCCGTCGCCACGTCAATGAATCAGGCTCTAGGCGTGCCGCTCGGCTGGGCGTTCATCCGTTCAACCGCTTCGACAAACTGGGTGATTCCGTACGGCTTGGGCAGCCGCGCTGCGCGCGGGGCGATTTCGGCGGGAAGCCCGAGCAAGGCACCCGAGGCGAGCATGGTTTGGACTGTGGGCCAGCGCTCGGCGACGAGCTCGACCAGACCGATCCCGTCCATGACGCCCGGCAGGGTGATGTCGGTAAAGAGAATATCGATCTTTTCGCCGCGTTCGAGGATGGCCAGCGCCTCGGCGGCGTTGCCGGCTTCGAGGGTGACGTATCCGGCCTCTTCGGCGAAATCGACCGCACACATCCGGATGAGCGGCTCATCCTCCACGATCAGCATTACAGGTTGTGGCATCGTGTCCCCGTCCGTCATCGCATAAGTGGGTTCAAGTCGGCGCAGCATCCGGCGCGGGCGCATTTACGCCCATCACCGCTGCGATCAGCCGGCGCAAGTCGCAATCGTCGTATGGCTTGGCCAACCTGTGAAGCGCGATTTTCGTGCCTTCCGGAAAATCGGCATAGCCCGAGACGAGCGCCGATTTCATTTCAGGCCGCAGCAGCGCTGCCGCGTCGATCAGTTCAGTCCCACACATTCCCGGCATGGCGTAGTCGGTGATGAGCAGGTCCACCTCTCGGGAACCCAGGAGGTCGAGCGCGGCCTGACCTGAAGGAGCCTCGTGGACGCGGTGGCCCATGTCCTGGAGCATGGCCACGGTGTTCATCAGGATGATTGCGTCGTCATCGACGACCAGGATATCGAGCTTGCGATCGAACCCGGCGTCGACGAGTGCCGGGGCGGGGCTCTGGGACGTCACGCTGGCGGTTTTGAGCCAGAGCTCGACGGTGGTGCCCGTGCCCGGCGTGCTTTGCAGGATCAGCCGGCCGCCGCTTTGCTCGGCCATGCCCTGGACCATCGACAGCCCCAGGCCAGTGCCGCGGCCGATGCCCTTGGTCGTGAAGAACGGCTCGGTGGCGCGGCGCAACGTCTCCGGGTCCATGCCCTGGCCCTGATCGGTGACGCTGAGCACCGCGTAGTGGTCAGGCGGTTGAGCCGGACCGTCACTCTCTTCGGCCCGTGCCGAAATTGCGATCCGGCCGCCGTCGGGCATCGCGTCGCGCGCGTTGACGATCAGATTGAGCAGCGCCAGCTCCAGCTGGGTCGCGTCGGCCTGGACGAAGGGAAGCGCATCGGGAAAATCGGTGTCCACGTCGACGCCGGTGCCCAGGGTGCGGGCGAACAGATCTGCCATGCTCGTGACCGAAGCTTTGAGATCGACAGCCGCGATCTTCAGTTCCTGCTTGCGCGCGAACGCCAGCATGCGCTGCGTCAAAGTGGCACCGCGCTCGGCCGCCAGGCGGGCGTTCTGGAGGAACTTGGAGATATCGGCGCCGTTGGCCGCGCGCCGCTCCACCAAGTCGAGGCTGCCGATGATCGCCGAAAGAAGATTGTTGAAGTCGTGCGCTACGCCGCCGGTCAACTGGCCGATCGCTTCCATCTTCTGCGACTGGAAGAACGCCTCGCGCGTGGCTTCCAGCGCGAGTTGCGACTCGCGCCGCTCGGTCAGGTCGCGGGTGATCTTGGCATAGCCGATCAGCGAGCCTTCCGAATTGCGGATCGGATCGATGACGACGTTCGCCCAAAAGCGGCTGCCGTCCTTGCGTACGCGCCAGCCCTCGGCCTCGAAGTGACTGTTTTCGCGCGCCGTCTGGAGGGCGCGCTGCGGGACGCCCGCCGCGGCCTCGTCAGGGGTGTAGAAGCGGGAGAAGTGCTCGCCCATGATCTCGTCGGCGGTATAGCCCTTGAACCGCTGCGCTCCCGCGTTCCAGCTGGTGATGCGGCCGTCGGGGTCGAGCATGTAGATCGCGTAATCGGTGACGCCTTCGACCAGCAGGCGGAAACGCTCCTCACTGCGCCGGAGCTCTTCCTCGGCGCGACGGCGCTCGGTAAGGTCGCGCGTGATCTTGGCGAACCCCAGAAGCATGCCGCTCTCGTGGCGGATGGGGTCGATCACGACGTTGGCCCAGAACCGGGTGCCATCCTTGCGTACTCGCCAACCTTCGGCCTCGAAGCGCCCTTCGAGTTCGGCGGTCTTCAGCGCGTTCTGCGGAACTTTGTCGTTGCGATCGACTTCTTCGTAAAATTGCGAGAAATGCTGGCCGATGATCTCGTCGGCGGTGTAGCCCTTGAACCGCTGAGCGCCCGCGTTCCACGACACGACGTATCCATCGCGATCCAGCATGTAGATCGCGTAGTCGGTCACGCTTTGCACAAGCAGATCGGCCCGTCCCCGAAGGGAAAGGTCGCTGTCTGGAATATCGGTATCGATCATGACCCTCCGTCGCGGAAACTATCCACGCGCGTGATCGTTCCCGGTCGGAAATGACGAAGTCCAGCCGGTGGAATGACGAAGGGAACGACCCGCTGTTCGCGGCGTTGCCTGGCTATGAAATCCCTCCGGCCGCAACCCCCGAAAATCGCTGTAGAAAGCCCGGAATCCACGCCGTTCCAAGAGGCCGCCGAGAGCGCCGGTTTGCGGTACGTCAGCGATGAACAGCCTGGGATAAGCCGGGTCAGGCGCGGCCCGCGCTTCAGCTATAAGATGCCCGATGGCGTGCCCGTGCGCGATGCGGCGACGCTCGAGCGGATCCGTCAGCTGGCGATTCCGCCGGCTTATGAAAACGTGTGGATTTGCCTCGACCCGGGTGGGCATCTCCAGGCGAGCGGCCGGGACGCCAAAGGGCGCAAGCAGTACCGCTATCACCAACAGTTCCGCGCCGTGCGCGACAGCACCAAGTACGAGCACATCGTTGCGTTCGCCGCAGCGCTGCCGACGGTCCGGTCCACGGTCGCTGAGCACATGGCGCTGCGCGGGTTGCCTCGTGATAAGGTGCTCGCGACGATCATCCACTTGCTCGAAACCACGATGATCCGGGTTGGAAACTCGCGCTACGCGCAAACCAATAAGAGCTACGGCCTGTCGACGCTGCAAACGCGTCATGTCGCGGTCGAAGGCGCCGAGTTGCGGTTCCGGTTCAAGGGCAAAAGCGGCAAGCAATGGCGCCTCAGCATCCACAACCGCCGCGTCGCCCGGATCGTCAAGGCGATGCAGGAACTCCCCGGGCAGCATCTGTTCCAGTACCTCGACGAAAACGGTGCGCAGCACGAGGTGACCTCCGGCGACGTCAACCGTTACCTCAAGGACATCTCGGGCGTCGATATCACTGCAAAGGACTTCCGGACGTGGACCGGCACGGTGTTGGCCGCCGTCGGTTTTGCCGAGATCGGCGATGCGGGCAGCGCGACGGCGGCCAACCGCAACGTTCGCACGGTGGTCGGTGCCGTGGCGTCGATCCTTGGCAACACGCCGACGGTTTGCCGGAAGTGCTATGTGCACCCGGCGGTCGTCGAGAGCTACGTCGGGGGCACTCTGCGCTTACGGGTAAAGGCCGACAATCGAGATGGGATCAGCCTGTCTCCGGAAGAAGGAGCGGTGCTGCGGTTCCTGAAGCGGAGCCTTACGGAGCAGGCCGCAAAGCTCGCTTCGTAAGTGGATCAGGCTTAGTACCCGCTCAGAGCGCCTGAGATCAGAGCGCCTGGGAAACAAGCTCGAAGTGCGAAGTGCCCGGGGCTGGCGACATGGGCTCGGCCGAGGCGCGCCGCAGGCTATTTAGCGCATAGTACGACAGCTGGAACGCGAGGATCGATTCCGCCCCCGAATTTTCGTTGATGCCTTTCGGCGTGATCCCGTCGCGGCAGCGCCCGGTCGCTACGTCGGCGAGCGCCAATGCACGATCGTTGCAGCCAAAGAACCACCCGTAGGCGGCGTGCGCATGATCGACCCAGCGCCGGTGGCGGGTTGCGGCGAACGCCGCCTGCGCCGCCTCGATCGCAGCCTGGGCCTCAAGCGCCTGCTGGTCGAACGGATACTGCGTGTACGATTTTCCAAACGTTTCGGAGCCGACGGGCATGAAGTGGCCCGCCGCGGCCGTCTGGCGCGCAGCGATCCAGTTCAGGGTTTCGATCCCGAGGAGGGTCCAGTGATTCTGTCCGCGCACTTCACCGGCCTCGATCAAGGCCTGGCACAGGCGCGGGTTGTCATAGCCGAGCACCGCCTCGAACCAGGCCCAATCCGGCCGGCGGGCTGCGTCGACCAAGCGTTGCAGCAGATCGCCGCCGGCATCGAGGATCGCCTCGGCCTGGGGATGGGTACCCGCGCGGCGCAGTACCGCTGCGGCGCCGAGCATGGTGAATGCCACGGCGCGCGGGGAACCCATTTCGGCAAGCGCCGGAGCGGTTTCGTCGAACCAGCGCAACGCCCAGCGCTGCAAGTCCGCGTCGGCCGAATGCTCGACGGTATGGCCGAGCGCCCATAGTGCGCGACCGTTCGAATCGTCCGAACCGATGTCTTCCGACCAAGTCCGGTCGAAGCGCATGAAGTTGCGGAAGCGGCGCTTGTCGGGATTCCAGGCGTGCTGAATAAAGCTGGCGAAAATGACGCTCCGAGCGCGCTTTTCTTCCGCATCGACTCCTTCGGCGAGGTTCATGACGATCAGCGCCCGCGCGTTATCGTCGATACAGTAGCCATGGTTTCGATCGGGCACGATGCCGATCGAATGCTGGAGCATGCCCGTCGAATCGGTCATTTCGAACAGAGCGCCGAGGCCGGGCAGGGCCGCTGGGTTCACCGCTTCAGGCTGCGTGTTGATCGCCCCGCGGACGAGATTGGCGCTCGCCTGCGCGAACTGCGACCAGATCGTGCTGCGGCCCTTTTCGTAAGCGCGGCGCTTGGTCGCCTCGAGGTGCAGCCGGTCATTGAGCAGCGCGATCACCGCCGCGCCGAGCGTCTCGGGCGACGCGGGCTCGACGAGCACGCCGACCTGATCTGCCAGCAGTTCGCGGGCGTGGACGTAAGGGGTCGAAACCACCGCCTTGCCCAGCGCGACGGCGTAGCTCAGCGTGCCCGACGTAGACTGCTGAAGATTGAGGTACGGGGTGATGTAGATGTCCGAGGCTTCGAGTTGGTCGAGCAGTTCCTCGGGATCGAGGAAGCGGTTTTCCCAGGCGATATGATCGCTGACGCCCAGCCGCTCGGCTTGCGCCTGGAGCTTCTCCCGATAGCGCTCGCCCTCGCTGGCAACCAGGTTGGGGTGGGTCACGCCGACGATGCGATACAATAGCTGCGGGTGCTCGGCGACGATCCGGGGCAGGGCCTCGATGACATGCTCCAGACCTTTGCCCGGGCTGAGCAGGCCGAACGTCATCATGACGTCGCGCCCAGTCACGCCGAGCTGCGCCTTGAACTGCTCTTCACGGCCGAACGGCCGGTCTGGCGCGCCATGCGGGACGACCAGAACTTGCGCGGGGTCTGCGCCGTAGCACGAGATCAGGATATCGCGCCCGTGCTCCGACATCACCATGATGCGGCTCGCACGGCGCAGGATGTGGTCGATGATCCCGCGCTGCCGTTCCGAAGGTTCGGACAGCACCGTGTGCAGGGTGAAGATCAGCGGCGCAGCGATCCGGTCGACGAAATCGCAGATCATCTCGCCATCGCGGCCGCCGAAAATGCCGAACTCGTGTTGAATCCAAACGGCATTGGCCCCCGATTGGTTGATCTGGCGAGCGGCGGCGAGATAGCTGGCGGGGTCCTGCTGCGCGATCGTCGCTGCAATGCCTTGATACTCGACCCCGGATTCCGGATCGTCGAGCGCATAGACATCGACATCAAATTCGGGGTGGTGCTGCACCAGCTCTTGATGGGCATCGGCCGTAAACGTGGCGAGGCCGCATTTGCGCGGCGTATACGTCCCGACCAGCACCAGCTTGACCTCAGCTTCGCGCGCCACGTCCAGCGAGCCCAACAGGGACACGATGTTCCCGTTCGAACGGCGTGCGGGAATCTGAGTGCGATCGAGCGATTGCATGCGCAATTCCTGAAGAGGGAGTAGCTTTCACCGGATAACGCGCAGCATGCGCCTAAAGTTCCGCAACTGCGAAAGGATTCGGCGGTGCCAATAATTGAAATCGTGAGAAACCCGGCGCGGCGGGCTATGCGGCGAAGTGCATCGCTCGGCAAAACGTTGGTGCAGTGCGGTGAATGGCGCGCCTAAAAGCGAAATGCCAAGCCCGAACGGGCGGAGAGGCAGTGGTGCCCGGGGACGGAATCGAACCGCCGACACCATGATTTTCAGTCATGTGCTCTACCAACTGAGCTACCCGGGCAGCGCTGCGGCGACAGTCGTGAAACGACCGGCGAGCGGTTGGAAGCGCGCCTATGGCGAAGCAGGACGGAGTTGGCAAGCCCGAATAGGGCCGGCTGCAACGTTCGTTATTCGTCCGATTGTGGCTCTGGATCGGCACGGGGGCCGGGCAGGGCGTAGCCGTCCTGGAGCCACTGCAGCAAGTCGCGGTCGCGGCACCGGGTGGAGCAGAACGGAGTGTGCTCCGTGCTGCGCGGCTTGCGACAGATCGGGCATTTCCTGGTGGTGCTGGTCATGCCGCCACCGCCTGCGCAAAGCCGCCCGACAAGGCAAGCGCGGAGTCGGTCTGCCACTGCAGCACGCGCCCCGTTTTGCGCGCGAGTTCCGCTTCCCATGTCGCCAAGACACGCGCGCGTACTGCCGGATGCGCGGTCAGCAGCAGCGTGCCGGGGGCTTCCACCGCTTCGGCGCGGCGCAGCAGCCACCGGGCCGCCGCGCCTGCAGGATCGCGCGCCATCCGCGCGACCAGCGATGGGCGCTCCAGCCGTGCGACGAGTTGGACGAAGCCGAAGCCGTTCATCGCGGTGCGCTCGTGAAGCCAGCCCGCAAGGGCGTCGGCGAGGGCCTGGTCGACCGCCCGGCGGTCCGCCTTGTCGGCGAGGGTGGGAAAATCGATGCCGATCGAGCCGCCCAGGCCGAATCGGCGGACTGCGCCGGCGAGCGCGGGCACGGCGGCGAGCGCCAACGCCTTCGGCGCGCCCGTCCCGTCGATATCGATGAGCGTCATCGCCGGGGTTGGCGATACGGTCAGGCTGCCCCCCGGAAAGGCGACCTCACCGTCCCAGGCCTCGGCGTAGAGTTCGTTCCAGCTATTTTCACCTTGGGGAAACCGCCGCACGACCCGGCCGCCGAGGCGCTGGGCGAGCGTCTGGGCGGAGCGGGGTGCGGCGTCGCTGGGCCGTGTCTGGGCAAGTTTGGTCCGTCCGCGTTCGCCAATCGCGGCGCGGGTAACCTCGACGCGAATGGCCGCGCCTTGCGAGGCATCGCGCGGGAGGCGATCGACCAGCGCTTCCTCGCCGCCGGCAAAGCGGACCGTACCGCGGCTGGCTCCGGCAGCGCGCGCAATCAGCACGGCATCCGCGATTTCACCCGCCGCGAGTGCGCCGGGCCATTCGACTTGCGCTGCGACGATCTCGCCGCCGTCGAACAGGGCCGCCCGGTGCTCACCGATCCCTTCCTCGACGTACCAGGTCATTTTGGCCGGCATTCAGGCAAGCGGATAGCCCGATGCCACCAGCAGGGCGCGGGTTTCGAATAGCGGCAGGCCGATCACGCCCGAATGGCTGCCCGAGATGAACCGGATCAGCGCCTCGGCCTGGCCCTGGATCGCATAGCCGCCGGCTTTGCCCAGGCCTTCCCCGGAGGCGAGGTAGGCGTCGATCTCGGCGGCACTGAGACGCTTGAAGGCCACGATGGTCTCGACCACCCGCACCCGTTCACGCCCGGCTGGGTCGATCGCGCAGATTGCGGAAATGCATTGATGTCGGCGGCCGGACAGCAGGCTGAGCAAGCGGCGCTGGACCGCTTCGTCATCCGCGGGCGGCAGGATCCGGCGGCCTAGCGCCAGCCGGGTGGCGTAGGCGCGCGGCGTTTCGGCCCTGAGGGGGCTTTCATCGATGTCGGGGCTGACGATTCGAGCTGGCGTAACCCCGATCCGGGCGAGCAGTTCGCGCCGCCGCGGCGAAGAGGAGGCCAGAACAAGCGTGGGAAAGGGTTCAATCACCCGCCTTCACGCCCAAGTCAGGACGGACCGGGACCGCCACGGCCAGGCATGAAGCGATAGGTGATGCGGCCTTTGGTCAAGTCATAAGGCGTCAGCTCGACCAGGACTTCGTCGCCGACCAGCACGCGGATGCGGTTCTTGCGCATCTTGCCGGCCGTATGTCCGAGGATCTCGTGGTCGTTTTCCAGGCGTACGCGGAACATCGCGTTGGGCAGGAGCTCGACGACCATGCCGCGCATTTCGAGTAGTTCTTCTTTAGCCATCCGGGCTTGTGTTTCCGTATTCTGGGGCCGGCAGGTTGCCGTCGTGCGGCGCGCCATAGCTGCGCCTTGGCGAAAAGGAAAGGGTTCGTAAGGAACGGTACATCTCCCCGCTCGTATCCGCCCGGCGACAATTTGTTACCCGGCCGCGCCTTGCCGGAATACGCAAAAGTCCGCATCCGGCCGAATGAAGCCAGGCGCAAGAATTGCGATCCAATAGAATCGGGTGAGTGAATTCAGACGTAAGATATAGACGTAAGATATAGGAGAATAGCTTGAGCCGTTTCGCCCTGCTCCCGTTGTTGGCGATCGCCACTCCAGCATTTGCCTCGGTCGCGTTCGCGCAGGCAGAGCCCGGCAGCGCTGTCCCCGCCGGTGCTCCGGCAGCTGAAGATGACAACTCGGTCGATGGTGCGGAGATAGTCGTGGTTGCGACGCGGCTTGCGGGCCAAGTCGATGCGCCGCAGCCCCCGCTGATCACGCTCGATGAGGCAGATATCGCGTCATACGGTGCGTCTTCGGTTACCGAGTTGATCGAGGCGCTGGGCACGCAGACCACTTCTTCGCGCGGACGCGGTGATGGCTTCCCGATCATGCTGATCAACGGCCAGCGCATTTCGAGCTTTCGCGAGATGCGCAACCTTCCGCCCGAGGCGATCCGCCGAATGGAAGTTCTGCCCGAGGAAGTCGCTTTGCAGTTCGGTTATCCGCCCAACCAGCGGGTGGTGAACTTCATCCTCAAGGACAACTTCGCCAGCAAGACCGTCGAAGCTGAATACGGCGGGCCGACCGCGGGCGGGTTCGACACCGCCAGCTTCGAGGCCTCGCTGTTCCGGACCGCGGGCAAAAGCCGTCTGAACCTGACCGTCAGCGCCGACGATACCAGTCCGCTGACCGAAGGCGAACGCGGGGTGACCCAGCAGAACCCGCCGATCGCGGGGGACCCCAACCCGGGCGACTACCGCACGCTGATCGCGGATAGCAGGAGCTTCGGCTTCAATGGCACCTGGTCGGCCCCGCTCGGCAGCGGGAACAACGCACCCGGGCTGACGGTCAACGCTGCTGCATCGACGAGCCGAAGCACCTCGTTTTCCGGTTTGGCCTCGGCCGTGGCGAACCCAAATACCCCAGGGGCGACCACGCGGTATTTCCTTTATCCCCTCATGCGCCAGAGCAAGACCGATACCTACCAAGCCGGGCTCAATCTCAACAAGAACCTGGGTGCTTGGCGCCTGACCACCACTGTAGACGCCACCACCGCGACGAGTATTACGCAGATAGGCAACCCTACAATCCCAGCCGGCGTGACGCCTACCGGTGCCTTGCCGCCGCTGACTGATGCGGGCAACGATACCGCGCGCTCGAAAAATGACAGCGTGACCAGCCTGGCGACATTGGTCGGCCGCCCGTTCCGCCTGCCGGCGGGCGACGTCTCGATGACGGTCCGGGCGGGGTTCGCCTATACCGGGATTACCAGCAACGACTCCCGAAGCATGCTGGGGGAGACCAAGCTCTCGCGCGGCGATTTGAACGGCGGCCTGAACCTGGGCCTGCCGATCACCAGCCGCCGCGACAACGTGCTCGGCGGCATCGGCGATATCAGTCTCAACCTGAGCGCCGGCATCAACCGCTTGTCGGACTTTGGCACGCTGTTCGACTACACCGCCGGGGTGACCTGGGGGGTAACCGATAAGCTGAACTTCCAGGCGAGCTACATCGTCAACGAGGCAGCGCCTTCGCTGGGCAACCTGGGCAATCCGACGATCCAGACGTTGAACGTGCCGGTGTTCGATTTCACCCGGAACGAGACCGCCCTCGTTACAGTCACGACCGGCGGCAATCCCAATCTGGTCAAGGAAAAGCAGCGCGATCTGAAGTTCTCGGCGAATTGGCAGCTGCCGTTCTTTAAGAATTCCAGCCTGCAGGTCGAATATATCCGTAACAACTCGAGCGATGTGACCAACGGCTTTCCGATCCTCACTCAGGCGATCGAGGCGGCGTTCCCGGGACGCGTGGTGCGTGACGCCAATGGCCGTCTGGTTTCGATCGACCAGCGTCCGGTGACGTTCGACAAAGTCCAGAGCTCACGCCTGCGCTATGGTTTCAACGTGTCCGGAACGATCGGCAAGGCGCCGCCGCCTCGTGAGGGCGGCGCTCGCGGCCCCGGGGCGGGGCCGGGCGGTCCGCGAGCGCGTGCTGGCGGTGGCGGCCGGCGCG
>JBDSOM010000232.1:0-15397 GCA_039914785.1 Novosphingobium sp. | reverse complement strand
GGTAAGCCCAAAATCATGGCGTGGGCCTAGCGTGGGCGCGCGGCCTTCGACAGGCTCAGGCTGAGCGGGGTTGTGGGGGATCAGGTAGTCAAATTTAGGTCCAGGATTGGGCGGCGAAGTGCCGAGGCGCACTTTTCACCCCATTCCAGTCGAACCGACCGGCCTGCGTTGATCCAAGAGCGGCCGTCTACAAGCAATACATCACCCGTAGCGCCTTTCGCAGTCTCGGCCCTTTCCAGCCACGTTATCGCCCCGCGCCCGAAGCTTGCACTGGCTCCGTTCGCTCCCAATCCGCCCAAACGAAAGGCCGGCGGATCGCTCCCCCGGCCTTTCATGCCGCCCCGAAGGGCGAGTGCGCGTAGGGCTTAGCTGAACGCTGCTGCCAGCTCTCCGCCGAGCGGATCTTCGCCGTATTCGTTGCTGCCGGTGGTGCCTTTGGCGGCAAACCAGACGATCAGCAGGATAACGCCCACCAACGGGATCAAGGCGATCCAGTACCACCAGCCCGAACGGCCGGTGTCGTGGAGCCGGCGGACCAGCACCGCAAGGTAGGGCAGGAACGTCGCCAATACGAAGATCGCATAGACAATGCCGACGCCATTGGCCGACCCGGTGCCAAGCGCTCGGTCGATGACCGACGAAACGATCACCCCACCGAAAAAGAACAACACGAAAAACCAGAACTCAGACCGAGACGCGCGCCCCTTCCAGGTCACGTACTTGGAAAAACAGGTCTTGATGGATTCCTGAAAAGTCATTTATTCCTCCCCTCCTGGTTGCAGAACGGGCGGAGTTAATCACGGGTTCAAGATCAGCACAACCAAAACATATGATGCGCGCGGTCCCCGCGGTCTTCTGCACATCCGGCGGGAAAGCACGCCTCGTCAGAGCGATGCTGGGTGACTACATAGGACGAGAAGGACACCACCATGCGCGTCGGCACCGTTCGCGAGATCAAGAACCACGAATACCGCGTCGGCCTGACGCCCGAAAGCGTTCACGAACTTGTCGCGCATGGCCACGCGGTATGGGTGGAAACCGGCGCGGGCCAGGGCATCGGCGCGACGGATCGCGACTACGCGGCGGCTGGTGCGGCGATCCAGCCCGATGCCGCGGCGGTGTTCGCGGGGTGCGAGCTGATCGTGAAGGTCAAGGAGCCGCAGCCTGAGGAGCGCGCGATGCTCCGCGAGGGGCAGATTCTCTACACGTACCTCCACCTTGCCCCCGATCCCGAGCAGACCGCGGATCTGGTCAAGTCGGGCGTCACCGCGATCGCCTACGAGACCGTGACCGGCCCTAATCATAGCCTCCCGCTGCTCAAGCCGATGAGCCAGGTCGCCGGGCGCATGTCGATCCAGGCCGGAGCGACCGCGCTTGAAAAGGCGCACGGCGGGCGCGGCGTCCTGCTTGGCGGCGTGCCGGGGGTGCTGCCGGGCCGGGTGCTGGTGATCGGCGGCGGCGTGGTGGGGTTCAACGCCGCGCAGATGGCGGTGGGCCTGGGCGCGGACGTGACGATCCTCGACCGCGACCCCGAAGTGCTCGAGAAGCTCGGCATCCATTTCGAAAGCCGGGCCAAGACGCGGTTTTCCAACCGCGCGAACATCGCGCAGATGATCTGCGAGGCCGACCTCGTGATCGGCGCGGTGCTGGTGCCCGGGGCCGCCGCGCCCAAGCTGGTGACGCGCGATATGCTGGCCTGCATGAAGCCGGGCGCGGTGCTGGTCGATGTGGCGATCGACCAGGGCGGATGCTTCGAGACGAGCCATCCCACCACCCATGACAATCCGACCTTCGTCGTCGCTGGCATCGTCCACTATTGCGTCGCCAACATGCCCGGCGCGGTCGCGCGGACGAGCACGTATGCGCTCAACAACGTGACCCTGCCCCACGCCCTGAAAATGGCGGACCTCGGTTGGCGGGAAGCGTTGGCGGCCGATCCGCATCTGGCCAACGGGCTCAATGTCCACGCCGGCCGGGTAACGTACCAGGCGGTCGCCCAAGCGCTCGGCTACGACAGTGTACCGGCCGCGGAAATCCTCGGGAAATCCGCCGCCGGTTAACTTTGTCTTGAGCAGGAGCGGCGTATTCCTGTCGGATGGATCGGGGGGCTTTTCATCTTTTGGCGTTGTGGCTGATCGGCGTCGTGCTGTTCGTCGCCGCGCGCCCGGCCGACGCCCACACCCCTGACCCGCAAGCCTTTGCTCCCGGTTCGGTGTGCCGCATCGGCGGGCAGCCGGGTGAAAGCTACGCCCGAATCGCCGCCACTCCGGCGCGCTGGGACTGCCATACGAACAACCGAACGATCGCGGCGCCGCGGGTTTTCCTCCGCTTCGACTTGCGCGGAACCGGCGCGGTGCCGACCGAGTTCAGCACCCGCCTCGGCCGCTTCGGCGCGATGCGCCTCACCGCAATCACCGCCGACGGCCGCATGCACAGCAGGGTGGTTACCTCTGCCGATATGGTTCCGGCCGGCACCGGCTGGACGATGCACACCCCGCTTCCGCGAGCGCCGGCAGCGAGCCCGCTGCAGGCGGTCGTCGTGGAGATCTACGAGCCGCGCAATCCCGGCGTCCAGATCGACGCCCGGCTGGTCAGCGGCGGCGAACCGGCGGGGTTCTCCGCCCGCGAGTTGCTGATCGCGATGCTGTGCGGCGCGCTGCTGCTGCCGTTGGTCTTCAACATCGCGTTCTATCGCATCCTGCGCGAACGGTTCTTGCTGTGGCACTCGATCGCGACAGCGTTGATGGTCTCCCACACGATGGTGTCATCGGGGCTGGCGAACCACTTCGTTGCGTTCGACATCGACACGCTCAGCGCCGTCTGGGCGGTGATGATCGGGGGCGCGATCATCGCCGGGTCGCTGTATTCCGCCGACCTTATCGAGCCCGACAAGCTCGATCCGGTGCACCGCCGCCTGCTGCGCGGGGTTGCCCTGTGGGTGCCGTTATGGGCGGCCTTCTACTGGTTCGCCGGCGGGCCGCTGCGACCGATCGCCGCCCCGCTTTATCTGGCTTCGTTCCTGCCGCTGATCGGGCTGTTCTGTTGGACGATGTTCGTCGCCAAACGGCGCGGCAGCCGCGCGGTCAATTTCCAGATTGCCGCATGGCTGCCCCTGATCATCATCGCGGTCATGCGGATCGCCTCGGCGCTCGGCCTGACCGAGAGCCCGCTCGACTTGGCCACGGCGCGCCATCTCGCGCTGGGCCTCGAAGTGATCATCACCTCGCTCGGCGCGATGGACCGGCTGATGGGGATCCGCCACCAGCGCGACATTGCCGTGGCCGAGGCGCGCTTGCTGGGCGACCGGGCCGAGCGCGATCACCTGACCGGGTTGTTCAATCGCCGCGCGCTGGAGCGCCGCTTTCCCGACATGCGCGCGGGCGGGTTCCACGCGATGGCGCTGCTCGATCTCGACCGGTTCAAGGACATCAACGATACCTTCGGCCACGTCAAAGGCGATGCCGTCCTGCGCGCGGTCGCCGAGGCGCTGGCCCCCGACGGCGATACCCTCGCGGCGCGCATGGGCGGCGAAGAGTTCCTCATCCTGTTGCGGGGCGAGGATGTGGCCGGGCGCGCCGAACGGCGGCGGCAGGCGATCAGCGCGCGGGTCGCCGCGCAGGTGCCCGGGCTCGACCGGATGGTGACGGCCAGCATGGGCATGGTGGAGCTGCCCGCGGACGGCAGCCTGCTGACCGATCTCGATCCCCTGTATGTCCGCTGCGACCAGCTGCTCTACGAAGCCAAGGCGGCCGGGCGAAACCGGACGATGCGCGAAAAGGTCCAGAGCTTCGCCGGCGGGGCGCAGGCTGTCCGCGCGGCGTGATTTAGGCGGTACGCTATCCTGTAGCCGCCCCCCTTTCCGATAGCCCCTCCCCTGCCAGGGGAGAAGCTTGGCAGCGCAAGACGCTTACTCCTTCACGCCCAGCTGCCACAGAATGAACGCGAACTCTTCCGCCGTCTCCCGCAAGCTCTCGAACCGCCCCGACTTGCCGCCGTGGCCTGCGCCCATGTTGGTCTTCAGCAGCAGTTCGTTATCATCGGTCTTGAGCTCGCGCAGCTTGGCGACCCATTTGGCCGGCTCCCAGTACGTCACGCGCGGATCGTTGAGCCCGGCGGTGACCAACAGCGGCGGATAGGCTTGGCGCGTGACCTGATCGTACGGCGAATAGCTGCGGATCAGCGCGAACGCCGCAGGGTCCTCGATCGGGTTGCCCCATTCGGGCCACTCGCCGGGGGTGAGCGGCAGGCTTTCGTCGAGCATCGTCGCGAGCACATCGACGAACGGCACGTGCGCGGCGACCGCGCCGAACAGGTCCGGATCGGAGTTGATCACCGCGCCCATCAGTTCGCCGCCGGCCGAGCCGCCCGAAATGCTGATCCGCCCGGCCTGGGTATGCCCGCGCTCGATCAGGGCTTTCGCCACATCGACGAAGTCGTTGAAGGTGTTCGTGCGCCGTTCAAGCTTGCCGGCCTTGTACCAGGCCCGCCCCAGATCGTCCCCGCCGCGGATATGCGCGATGGCGTAGGCGAAGCCGCGATCCACCAGGCTTAGCCGCGTCGTGGAAAAGCCGGGGTCGATCGCGATGCCGTAAGCGCCGTAGCCGTAAAGGTGGAGCGGTCCCCCAGCCGGGCGATCCTTGCGCGAAACCACGCTGACCGGGATCGCCGTCCCGTCGCGCGCGACGATCTCGAGCCGCTCGGTGACGTACAGCGACGCATCGTAGCCCGAAGGGATTTCCTGGACCTTGAGCACTTCGAGGGTTTGGTCCGCCAGGGTGTAGTCGAACACCGTCGCCGGGCTGACCATGCTCTCGTAGGACAGCCGCAGCGTGTCGACCGCCCACTCGGGGTTGTCGCCGAGCCCGGCGGAAAAGCTCGCCTCGGGAAACACGATCGGCTCGATCCTAGCCGGGTCGTCGTAGTAGCGCACATCGATGTGATCGAGCCCCGCCCTGCGCCCCTCGATCACGTAGAAGTCGCGGAACAGGTCGACGCCGGTCAGGTAGAACGCGTCGGACCCCTCGATCAGCGTGGTCCATTCGCCCGGCCGATCCAGCGGCGCGGTGGCGAGGCGGAAGTTCTCGTGCGTGTCGTTGGTGTGGACGAACAGCACGCCCTCGCGCTCATCGACTTCGTACTCGACGCCCTTTACGCGCGGGCGGACGAGAACGGGCGCGGCCAGCGGATCGGCGGCGGGGATCAGGCGGACTTCGCTGGTCTCGTGATCCGATACCGAGATCACCAGCCAGCGTTCGTTGGCCGACATCGACGCGCCGACGCGGAAGCCTTCGTCGTCCTCGTGGTAAAGCTCGACGTCGCTGGCGGCCGGCTCACCCAGCCAGTGCAGCCGGGCGTTGTCGGTCCGCCACTGATCGTTGGCGAGCGAGTAGACGAAGCCCTTGTCGCCCGCGACCCAGACCAGCGCCGAAAGCGTGCCGGGAATCTCGTCGGGCAGCAGTTCGCCGGTCCCGATCACCTTGACCCGCGCGGTGAAGCGCTCGGAACCGTTGTCGTCGATCGCGTACGCGAGCAATTTCCCGTCGCTGGAGACCGACAGCGCACCGAGCCGGAAGTATTCCTTGCCCTCGGCCAGCGCGACCTCGTCGAGGATCAACTCGTCCGCGGCCTGATCATCTTTGGCCGAGACCGGACGGCGCCACCACTTCTTGTACTCGGCGCCCTCCTCGAACTCGATCCAGTAGAGCCAGTCGCCGTCCTTCTGCGGGACCGACTTGTCCGCTTCCTTGATCCGCCCGCGCATCTCCTTGAACAGGGTGTCGATCAACGGTTGGTGCGGGGCCATCCGCGCTTCGAACCAGGCGTTCTCCGCCGCGAGGTGCGCGAGCACCGCCTGGTCGGTGACCTCGGGATAGCCCGGATCGCGCAGCCAGGCGTAATCGTCGGTCACGGTGGTGCCGTGGTGGGTGAAGCTGTGGGGCTTTTTCGCAGCGATCGGGGGGGCGGGGATAGTCGTGGTGGAAGTTGCCATCGGGTGCATCTATGTTCGCCGGATGCCACCTGCAACCGAAACGACGGATTACCCGATGTTGATGAACACGCATGAAGCGCGCCTGATCGCCTTGCGCGAGGAGCTGAAGCGCCAGGGGCTGGACGGGTTCGTCGTGCCGATCTCGGACGAGCACATGAGCGAATACGTCGGCGGCTATGCGCAACGGCTTGCCTGGCTGACCGGGTTCGGCGGTTCGGCCGGCACGGCGCTGGTATTGCAGGATCGGGCGGCGATGTTCGTCGACGGGCGCTATACCCTGCAAGTGCGCGATCAGGTGGACGGGCGGTTCTACGGCTACGAAAGCGTGCCGGAGACGAGCCCCGCGGCCTGGCTGGCCGACCATGCCCCGCCCGGTGCGCGGATCGGCTACGACGCCTGGCTGCATGGCAAGGCCTGGGCCGATCGGGCCGCCAAGGCGCTGGCCGCCACGGGCGGCGCGCTCGTCGCGGTGACACGCAATCCGATCGACGCGATCTGGGCGGACCGGCCGCAGCCGTCGCGCGCCCCAGCGATCGTTCACGACATCGCGTATGCCGGCGTATCGAGCGAGGAGAAGCGCACCGCCGTCGCCCATTGGCTGAACGGCGAGGGCCTCGACGCAGCGGTCGTCGCCGCGCTCGATTCGGTCGCGTGGCTGCTCAACATTCGCGGCAGCGACGTGGAGCGCACGCCGGTCGCGCTGTCCTTCGTGCTCGCCCACGCCGACGGCACCGTCGACCTGTTCATCGCGCCCGAAAAGGTCACGCCCGAGCTGCGCGCCCATCTCGGCAACGCGGTGCGGATCGCCGATGCCGACCGGTTCGTGCCAGCGCTTCGCCAGCTTGCCGGCAAACGCGTCGCGGTCGATCCCGACAGCGCGGTCCAGGCGATCTTCGTGGCGCTGGCGGATGCCGGCGCGACGATCGTCGAGGAGCGCGACCCTTGCGTCCTGCCCAAGGCGGTCAAGAACCCGATCGAGCGCGCCGGCCACCGCGCCGCCCAGGCCCGCGACGGCGCGGCGTTGTCGCGGTTCCTGTACTGGCTCTCGCACGAAGCGCCGGGGGGCCAAGTGACCGAGATCACCGCCGCCGAACGGCTCCACCGGCTGCGGCGCGAGACCGGCGATTTGCGCGACCTGTCGTTCGACACGATCTCGGGCAGCGGGCCGAACGGGGCGATCGTCCACTACCGGGTGAGCGAGGAGACCAACCGGCCGTTGCTGCCGGGCAGCGTCTTCCTGGTCGATTCGGGCGGGCAGTACCCGGACGGCACGACCGACGTTACCCGCACGGTCTGGATCGGGCCTGATGCTCCGCCCGCCGAGATCAAGGACCGCTTCACCCGCGTACTCAAGGGCCACATCGCGCTGGCCCGCGCGGTATTTCCCAAGGGCACCGCCGGACACCAGCTCGATGGCCTCGCCCGGTTCCACTTGTGGCAGGCCGGCATCGACTATGCCCACGGGACCGGCCACGGCGTCGGCAGCTTCCTGTCGGTCCACGAAGGACCCCAGCGGATCGCGAAGTCGGCGGGCGGTCAGGCCGGGACCGGGCAGGACCTGGTCCCCGGCATGATCCTCTCCAACGAGCCGGGCTATTACAAGGCGGGCGAATACGGCATCCGCATCGAGAACCTGCAACTGGTCGAGCCGCGCGAGATCGCCGGCGCGGAAGGGGCGTACTTCGGCTTCGAGACGCTGACGTTCGCGCCGATCGAACGCGCGCTGGTCGAGCTGGCCTTGCTCGATGCGGACGAACGGGACTGGTGGAACGCGTATCATGCGCGGGTGCTGGAGATCGTCGGCACCCGGCTGGATGGCGACGACCTGGCCTGGCTCCAACGCCAGTGCGAGCCGCTCTAGGGCCGGGCTGAAGACAGGGCATGCAATTGCGACAAATGGCGACAAAATACCCGGCCCTCGGCACACTCGCGCGACATGCGGGGCGTAGAACCACACCTGGAAGCCGCGCGGTTTGGTTCCCCTTCCCTCCCTCCCCGCCGCGCGGTTTCCTTCGAAGCGATTGGAACGACGTGGAAAGATCAGCGCAATGAGCGAACTGGCGCCGATCAAGCTCCTCCTGGTCGATGATGAAGCCGCCTTGCGCGAACCGCTGGCGGAGTATCTCTCGCGCCAGGGATTTTCCGTGACCCAGGCCGCCAGCGCCGCCGAAGCGCGCGCGCAGATCCGCGACGAAACCCCGGACCTGGCGTTGCTCGACATCATGATGCCGGGCGAGGACGGCCTGTCGCTTTGCCGGCACCTCACCGAATCCCGAGCGATCCCAACGATCTTCCTGACCGCCAAGGGCGAACCGACCGATCGCATCGTCGGCCTGGAGATCGGCGCGGACGACTATGTGGTCAAACCGTTCGAGCCGCGCGAACTCGTCGCCCGGATCCGCTCGGTGCTGCGCCGGGCGTCGCGCGGGCCGGCCGATCGGCAGGAGAACGAAGACTTCCTGTTCGACGCGTGGCGGCTCGATCCGCTCAAGCGCCGGCTGATCGATCCCGAAGGCGCGATCGTGCCGATCTCCTCGGCCGAATTCCGCCTGCTCCTGGCGTTCCTCGAACACCCCCGCCAGGTGCTCGATCGCGATCGCCTGCTCGACATGGTCCAGGGCCGCGAGGCGCACTTGTTCGACCGGGCCGTGGATAACCAGGTCAGCCGCCTGCGCCGTAAAATCGAGGTCGACAGCCGTAATCCGCAGTTGATCCAGACCGTCTGGGGCGGCGGCTACATGCTTGCCGCCGACGTGCGCCGCGCCGCGGGCGACGGCGCTTGAACGAAATCCGGCTGAGCCGCCTGTGGCCCAGCAGCCTCAAGGGCCAGGTGCTGCTGACGATCGGCCTGGCGCTGTTGCTGGCGCAAGGGATCAATGCCGCGCTGGTCTACCGCGCGCAGGCCGAGCGCCGCGAGATGATGCTGGTCAGCGCCGCCGGGTTCCGGCTGTTGCTGGAAGCGCAAGGCGCCGAGGCGGTCGATACGGTTTACGCCCGCCCGCGCCGGATGCTCGAAGGCAGCCGCGGGTTCCGGGTCGAAATCACGCCCCAGGCCGGCGTGCGGCAAGACGAGGAGCGCGATTCCAAAAGCGAGGACGAACTGCGGCGACTCCTGGGCGAGCAAAGCTTTGCCACCGACGGCGTCATGGTGACCCATCGTGACGTGGCAGCCGAGCGGCCGACGCTCGACCGCCTGGCGAATCGCCGGCAGTTCACGCGATCCCTCGATGGTGATCGCCGTTTGCTCGTCGCCGCCGTCCGCCGACCGGGCCAATCGACCTGGATGGTCGCCCGTGTGCTGATGCCAGTGAACGAGCGCGGTCTCCTCGCTGCGCTCCTCGGCCAGATAGTGTTCACCTACCTCGTCCTCGTCGGCGCGGTCGCCTTGATCCTGCGGCGGATCACGCGTCCGTTGGCGGCCCTGACCGCCCGGCTCGAACGGTTCGCGGAAAAGCGCGATCTCGACGGGCAGCTCGAACCCGAAGGGCCGAGCGACGTGCGCCGCCTGATCTTCGCCCACAACACCATGGAAGACCGCATCGCGGCCCTGATCGACGAGAAGGACGTGATGCTCGGCGCGATCGGGCACGACCTGAAGACGCCGCTGTCGGCGCTGCGCGTGCGGATCGAATCGGTCGAGGACGAGACCGAGCGCGCCAAGATGGCCGCGACGATCGAGGACATCGTCCGCTCGCTCGACGATATCCTGTCGCTGGCCCGCGTCGGCAAATCGACCGACCCGCTGGAGCCCACCGAGCTTTCGGCCCTCATCGCCTCGATCGTCGAGGAATACGAGGACATGGGCGACGACGTGATCCTGGGCGACACCCAGCGCATCGTCTTCCCGCTGCGCTCGACCTGGCTGCGCCGGGCGGTTCGCAACCTGATCGACAACGCGCTGCGCTATGGCAAGCAGGCGCGGGTCTCGCTTTCCCGGCAGGGCAAGACCGCGATCATTCTGATCGACGACGACGGGCCGGGCATTCCCACCGACCGGATCGCGGCGATGCTCGAACCGTTCAAACGGGGCGAGCCGTCGCGCAATTCGGAAACCGGCGGCGCGGGCCTGGGCCTTACCCTCGCCCGGGCGATCGCCGAGCAGCACGGCGGCAGCCTGACGATCGCCAACCGGCTTGGCGCGAAGGGTGAAGTCGAAGGCCTGACCGCCACGCTGCGGCTGCCGCTCGCCTAAGTCACCCTCCCCCTGTCGTGCCTCGCACAAGCGGGGGAGGAAGGACCCTGGCTTACCGCAGCTTCACGATCTCACGCGATACTTCGGCCCCGCGGGCCTCGCGCAGCACCCCGCAACTGCGAACGCGCTCGATCGTCCGTTCAAGCTCGAGCTCGGCGGATTTCCCCGCCATCCGCGCGCGCAGATCCCGGGCCATCGCGTCGGACTTTTCCACCGAGCAAAAACCGGCGAGCATCTGCGGCAGGCGTGAGGCAAAGAAGATGCCGCCGCCGCCGCTCATCAGTTCGTCGAGATGCGCGGTCATCCAGGCATAGCCCCACTCCCGCGTCTCCGGCGACTGCACCACGCCGCGCACCAGGCCGAGCCGCTCGCTCAGGCGCAGGCGGCTGTCCTTGACCTCGTCGAGCAGCCACTTCCCCGTCGCCACTTTGCCGCTCGCGCCGAGCGCCCCGAGCGCGGCCGGGCGAAAGACCGGATCCTGGGAGGCCAGCGCCTTTTCCAGCAAGGCCTTGGCCGCATCCGCTCCGCCGGCGGCGAGCCAGGGATCTAGGGCCGGACCGTACCAGGCCGCATCGAGCGCCTGGCTGTCGCCACCGACGAACGCCGCCGCAGCCGCGGCAAGGCGCGCGCGCAGCGCCGGGTCCTTGGCCACGGACGACAGCGCGCCGATCGCCTGTTGCCGCCGCTGCGAGCGCTCCGACGGCTCGCCGGAATACGCCCCGACGCGCGGATCGAACCCGAGGTCGCGCACGATCGGCGTGAACGTTTTCCCGACGAAGGCGCGGTAGGCCGCCTTGGCCGGCTCATCCATCAGCTCCCACTCGGACAAGGCCTGGAGCCCGCCGAACGCCGCGCCACTGGCATAGCTGTCGGGATTGCCGACCATCGTGCGCGCCAATGCCACCAGCTGTGGAACCTCGGCACGCCCGGCCATGAAGCTGGCGCGCAGCGAGTCCGCCAGGGCGAGCGCTTCGCCGCTCGGCAGGCTGGCCGACGCCGCGATCAGCGTGTTCCACTCGGCGCGGGGCAGCTCGAAGCGATAGTAGCCGGTGCCCCCGGCGTTGGGCATCACCGCGCCCGATCCGCCAAGCGTCACCACGCCGCCCTTGTCGGTGAGCAACGAGCAACTCCGCACGTCCGCGCGGCGCACGCACAGCGGCACACCCCAGCGCGTGTCCGGCGCGGTGCTGCCCAGCCGCGCGTAACGGCTCTGCGTGACGGTGTAGCGCCCGTTGGCGCCAGCGAAGGTCACCAGCGGCACGCCTTGCTGATCGGTGAAGCTCTGCATCGCCGGCAGGATGCGCGGGTCGTTCGCGGCTTCCGCCATCGCCCGGAAGAAATCGGCGCTGGTGGCGTTGCCGTTGCGGTGCGCGGCCATGTAGCGGCGCACGCCGGCCTTGAACTTGTCGTCACCCAGGAACGCCGCGATCATCGCCACGACCTGGCCGCCCTTGCCGTAAGTGATCGAATCGAACGCCGCATCGATCTGGGCATTCTTCTCGATCGACTGGTGGATCGGGCGGCCGGAAAGCAGCGCATCGGTGTTCATCGCCGCGAAGCCCTCGGCGAGCGCGCCCGCGCCGATGTTGAGGTCTGGCCGCCATTCGTTGCCGATCCGGTAGCCCATCCAGTTGGCGAAGCTCTCGTTCAGCCAGATGTCGTCCCACCACGCGGGGGTGACCAGATCGCCGAACCACTGGTGCGCCAGCTCGTGGCTGACGACCATGCCGAAGCTGCGTTTCTGCGCGGTCGTCGCGTTCTCGTCCATGACGATCAGCGCGTCCTGGTACAAATCCGCGCCCGCGTTCTCCATCGCGCCCGGCATGATCGGCGAGGTGATCTGATCGAGCTTGGGATAAGGGAAGGCCGTGCCGAAGTAGTCTTCCAGCCGGGTCACGATGCCCTTGGAGCCTTCCAGCGCGAAGCTCAGCTTGGCGGCGTTCTCTTTCGTCGAGACGATCCGCAGCGGCAACGGCTGCGCGCGCTGCGGGGTCGGCGGCACGGTGCCTTCGGCAACGGCGAACGGCCCGACCATCATCGCGACGAGATACGTCGGCAGCGGCAGGGTTTCGGCGAAGCGGTGAACGTCCAGCCCGCCCTCGCGGGCGACCGAAAGCTCGGGCGCGTTGCTGACCGCCTTGAGCCCGGCGGGGGTGCGCACCGTAACCGTGAAGGGCTGCTTGAACCCGGGCTCATCGAATGAGGGGAACGCCGCGCGCGCATCGATCGATTCGAATTGGGTCCAGCTGTACCAGTCGCTCCCTACTTTGACGCGGAACATGCCCGCCGGGCCATCGCCGAACGAGGCGTCGTATTCGAAGGCGAACGTCGCCCGGCCGGCGGGAAGCGGCTGGGCGAACGTCAGCTGCGCGACGCCGGTATCGTCGAGCTGCTTCCACGTCGCGGGATACGTCTTGCCGGCAACCGTCGCGACCGCCGTGCGCATCGCCAGATCGCGCCCGTGGATGAACAGCGAGGCGGCTGGGGCCTTCAGGACCGCGTCGATCTCCACCTTGCCCGAAAAACGCGCCTGCGCCGGATCTACCGTCAGGTCGAGGCGGTAGGCGCTCGGCGTGACGGCGTCGTCAAGCCGGCCTTCGGGATAGGCGACAGGGGGCGCCGCCGGTTGAGCCAGGGCAGGCGTTCCGCAGGCGAGGGAGAGGACGGTCGTAGCAAGCAGGAGAGCGCGCATGATGGCCTTTCGGTTTGGATTACAGCTCGGTGCCTAACGCAGCAATCCTCCCAGCAGCCCCCGTGCGAACCGGCCAAAGGCCGCTCCACCAAGCGCCGTTCCCAAACTTCCCGCGACCGCGCTGGCCGTCGACGCGGCGATGTTACCGCTTGATTTGCGTCCTGTCATGCTGCGCGCGACCATCGTTCCGGCCGAAGCCGCGGCAGCGCCGAGCGCGGCCTTGCCGGCCCGTTCCCACAACGAGGGCGATTGGCGCGGCTGGGCGCGCTGTGCTGCCGGGCCCTGCTCTGCGACCACTTGCGCGGCAGCAGCGGCATCCGCCGCCTTCTGGGCCAGGACTTCGGCAGCGGATTCGCGGTTGACCGCGGTATCGTACTTGCCGCCGAACGGGCTGATCGACTGGATGATCGCGCGTTCCTTGGGGCTCACCGGCCCGAGCCGCGAGCGCGGCGGGGCCACCAGGGTGCGCTGGACCACGCTGGGCGCGCCGTCCTCGCCCAGCGTCGACACCAGCGCCTCGCCCACTTTCAGCTCGGTGATCGCGGTCTCGACGTCGAGATCCTTGTTGATCCGAAAGGTCTCCGCCGCGGCCTTGATCGCCCGCTGGTCGCGCGGGGTGAAGGCACGCAGCGCGTGCTGGACCCGGTTGCCGAGCTGGCCGGCGATCTTCTCGGGGATGTCGATCGGGTTCTGGGTGACGAAATAGACGCCAACGCCCTTGGAGCGGATCAGGCGGACGACCTGCTCGACTTTGTCGAACAGCGCCTGGGGCGCGTCGTCGAACAGCAGGTGCGCCTCGTCGAAGAAGAACACCAGGTTGGGCTTGTCGGGATCGCCGACCTCGGGCAGCGCCTCGAACAGCTCGGACAGCAACCACAGCAGGAACGTCGCGTACAGCTTGGGGCTTTCCATCAGCTTGTTGGCGGCGAGGATGTTGATCACCCCCCGACCCTGTTCGTCGGTCTTGATGAAGTCGTTGATCTCGAACGCCGGTTCGCCGAAGAACTTGTCCGCGCCCTGGGCTTCGAACGCGAGGAGCTGGCGCTGGATCGTGCCGACGCTGGCCTTGGAGACGTTGCCGTATTTGCCCGACAGCGCGCTGGCTTGCTCCGCGCACGTCATCAGCACCGCTTGCAGGTCTTCGAGGTCGAGCAGCAGCAGCGCGTTTTCGTCGGCATAGCGGAACGCGATCTGGAGCACGCCTTCCTGCGTCTCGTTGAGGCCCATCAGCCGCGACAGCAGCAGCGGGCCCATTTCCGAGATCGTGGTGCGGATCGGGTGGCCCTGCTCGCCGTAGAGATCCCAGAACACCGCCGGATTATCGCGATAGGCGTAATCGGTGACCCCGATTTCCTTGGCCCGCGCCTCGAGCGTGGCCGCGTGCTTGAACTCGTGGCTGCCAGGCATGCAAATCCCCGACAGGTCCCCCTTCACGTCGGCCAGGAACACCGGCACGCCGTTTGCGGAAAACTGTTCGGCCATGGTCTGGAGCGTCACCGTCTTGCCCGTGCCGGTCGCGCCGGCGATCAGCCCGTGGCGATTCGCCCGGCCCAGCCCCAGCACTTGTCGCTCGCCGTTGCTGCCGAGCCCGATGAAGATGTCTGCCATGCACTGCTCCGCGTTGTGTCGGGGGAAGTTGTAGGGGCGGGATTTCTTGCGCGCGAGGGGCTTTTTGCATCGGCCACGCGCGGCCGCTAGAAGCCCCTCCCAATGCCCATCCCCTTCGTCTTCCTCGATGACGCCCGCAGCGAGGGCGCCGCCGCCGCCCGGCTCTATCAGGGCGCAAGCGAGATCGTGGTCGCGCGGCGTCCGGCGGAAGTCGCAGGCGCGCTGGAGCGGATCGACGCGTTGCGGTCGGCGGGCCACGAGCTTGCGGGTTATATCGCTTACGAGGCCGGCCTGGCGCTCGAACCGCGCCTCGCCGGATTGGCGGCGGCACGGAGCGGCGCGCAGGGCCCGCTACTGTGGTTCGGGGCGTTCGGCGGCTATACCGCGATCGCTCCGGGCGACGTGCCGCAGTGGCTCGCCGATCACGCCGAAACTACGGACGCCGCGATTGGTCCATTGGAGCCGAGCGTTTCGCTCGGGGGCTATGGCCGCGCTTTTGCCGCCTTGCGCGCGGCGATCGAGGCCGGGGACATCTACCAGGCCAACCTGACGATCCCGCTGGTCGGGCCGTGGCACGGCGATCCGCTGGCGCTGTATGCCGCGCTGCGCCCGGCCGCCCAGGCCGGGTACGGCGGGGTGATCCACGACGGATCGCACTGGCTGCTGAGCTTTTCGCCCGAGCTGTTCGTCGCGCTCAAGAACGGCGCGGCGACCGTCCGGCCGATGAAGGGCACCCGCCGCCGCGGGCGCGACATGGCCGAAGATGCGGCGCTCGTCGCCGAACTCGCCGCCTCGCCCAAGGACCGCGCCGAGAACCTGATGATCGTCGATCTGATGCGCAACGACCTCGCGCGGGTCTCCGAGGTGGGAAGCGTGAGTGTTCCGAGCCTGCTCGACGTCGAGAGCTATGCGCAGG